>NZ_JBEOOL010000035.1:0-46460 GCF_040309225.1 Pseudoalteromonas sp. GW168-MNA-CIBAN-0100
ACGCCTGCAAAATTGATGCAGGATCACTTGGCGGCTAAAGCCGCCTAAACGTTATGCACTTCAGATTTGAATCCGCGGAATTAAAATGAACACTAAAACAATAAAAAAACTAGCACTTATAACTGCAATTACAATGTGCTCAACAGGTGTTTCGGCTAAAGAGCTTTGGTCTGATTTTAGTATTACCGCAATGAAAGGGGCCGACTACCTAGAGCCATTTTCAGGGGAGGAAGACGATAGAAGTGTTGTTACTATAGAACATGCATCGGGGCATACTTGGGGTAGTACGTTCTTTTTTATGGATAGACTAAGTAATCCTGATGAAGTGTACGGTGAGTTAAACATAAACCCAACCCTTTACAAGCCACAAAACAGCTTTGTTAAAGAGGTGTTTTTAGGCCTACAAACAGAGTATGGCTCGGGAGATACGAATCAAAATAACTATTTATTAGGGGGCGGTGTATCACTTGATGTACCTGGCTTTCAATATTTTAATGTGGCTTATTATCGTCGTTTTCAAGATGATATAGGTATTCAACGTGAAGATAATAACCAAATAACAGTCACGTGGGGCTATAACAAAGGTAACTTTAGATACGATGGCTTTTTAGATATTGTAGATAGCACCGACACAATGTTTGGTAAAAGTGAAGGTGGCTTTAACTTTACCTCACAGATTAAATACAATATTGCACCTATGCTCGGCTTCGATACCACTCGTCTTGATGTTGGTATTGAGTATGTTTATTGGAAAAATAAATTTGGTGTAGATGGTCAAACAGAGCACAACCCAAACCTGTTGGTTAAATGGCATTTTTAACAGCTAATTGAATGGTATTTGATTAATAATTAAAGGCTACTTTTTAGTAGCTTTTTTATTTGATAATCTTAAATAATTGAATGGCTTAAATTAGTTGTGTTAGATTACTTTTTAATAACGCTATATGGATTTTTTTCATGGACTCTGAAATAGATTTTTCTACCTACACTTTAGATGAGCTTTACTCATCAGCGAGAGCTATAGATCGCGAAGCCTACCCAGAACGAGCAAAAGAAATAGACGACTTAATTAAAACGCGAGAAGCACAGAGCCCATCTGAAAATATTGTATCAAAAGTAGCAGGAGAAAAAGCAACGCGCTCAGATAGGCTAGTAGCTGCTATTGTTGATGGCGTTTTAGGTGTTGTTTGTTTTGTACCTGTATTCATGCTCGTAGGGTTTGGTAGTTTAAGCCAACCAACACTTACTTTATCTGCAGGTTTGCTAGGTTATGGCATATTAAGCACGTTAGTGCTTCATGGTTACCTTATGTACCAACGCGGACAAACAATTGGTAAATCTTTAATGTCTATCCGTATTGAAAATTTAGACGGTACACAAGCAAGCTTTACTACAATTTACTTTAAACGCATGCTTTCTATGCAACTATTATCACTAGTCCCTTCGGTAGGTCAGTTTATAGCTGGTTTTGTTAATCCATTATTTATATTTGGAAAAGATAAACGATGTTTACATGATCATTTAGCGAGAACAAAAGTGAGTTATGTAGATTAATCAGGATATTAATTATGGCAACTTTGCCCGGATTTAAGTTTGATTAGCAAAAGTTACAAAATGGCGTATTTCACTAAATTGGTAATATAATTAATAAACCTTACCGATTGTTTTTTGATTAGTAACCAAGGACGATTATGAAAAACAACACACAGCTAATTTTAGCACTAGCGGCTTCTTTAATTTGTTACTCAATATATATATTATTCATTGGTTTTCTTACCGCAGCGAAAATCAATGAGGTGATACATGAGAATGTTTATAAAAACAAACGAGTTTGATAAACTGTCAAGGCGTTACGCATGTATTAAATGTGGTACTTGGGTGAGCATAAAAGCCCAAAGCTGTAAGCAGTGCCAGCATAGTTTTACTAACAATGATAAAAGCTCAATGCAAACACTCTATAATCAAAATAAAGAACAAAACTGGCAACATGCAATATTGCCTATTATTTTTGTGATATTGATAATAGCTTTATTGCTCATTTAATTTTTGCTTAAGATTTAAAAGTGCTCGACTGCAACTCTGTAACAAAACCCCTCTGTACTTTAACGTGTAAAAAATACCCATAATTAAAATAATTACTCTTGTTAAGCCTTCTCTAAATATCACATAGCTAATGTTTTTTAATACATATAATAAGTTTATAAATTTCAATTGCTTAAATTATAAATTTATTTGTGTTTACTCATTTTTTTGGCACGTAAGTTGAAACAACTCCTTATAAATTTTAAAAAGGAATTACCATGACTGCTGAATACTTTATGGTACTAGGGTTACTCGGTGTCGCATTTTTTGCTGTTGCAGGGGCATTGCTTGGGTATGAAAAAAACATTAGTGGTTTTGGCGTAGTAGTGGTTGCAACCGTTACAGCACTAGGGGGCGGAACCCTCAGAGATATACTTTTAAACAAACCGGTATTTTGGATTGCTACCCCCGAGTATTTATATTCGACCTATGGGGCCGTTATAGCAACAATTGCATTTATTCGATACTTACCGCGCGTTAATAACTACTACTTTTTATTGGTAGACGCTGTTGGTATGGCGTTATTTAATATTATGGGGATAGAAAAAGCACTCATTAATGGCTCTGGCATGGTGGTCGCAATTACCATGGGCATTACTACAGGTATATTTGGTGGTTTAATACGTGACGTAATTTGCCGTGAGGTACCAACTGTTATGCGCAGCGAACCTTACGCCTCTGCGTGTTTAGCGGGTGGTGCAGTTTATGCTGCTTTATTTAGCCTTAATGTAGATTACATTTGGTGTATTTTAGGGTCATTTTTCACGACTATTTTTTTAAGATTAGGCTCTTTGCATTGGGGTTGGCATTTAACTATTTTCAGAAAAAAAGACTTCAGAGATCAAAGCGACTAATTTTAGCTACGAGTAGCCCGCGCTTGCATGTGGTACTCGTAATTATCCTCATCCGTTATAGTAAAACCCAGCCGCTTATAAAGTCCTAATGCTGGGTTGTTTTTAAGCACGGTGAGCTTAATGGGTTTTGACTGCGCATTTGTAATAACTTGTTTAATAACCGCTTTCCCATACCCTTTATTTTGGTGCAATGGATGTATTTGTAATTGCATTATTTCAACGTGTTGATCGTGTGTTTGGTATTTTAAAGTACCAATTTGTACCTCATTTATAACTATAAGGTGAGAGCAGTCATATTGATCATCAAGCCTTAAAACATGCTGTTGCTCAGTTATACCAATCCGCAATAATACTTAATCATTTTGCGGGGCTAAACGTGTCGCTACCTGCGTTAAAAAATGCTCATCTAGAACAACTAAATAGCGAATTTTTTGCCTAGCTATTAACACGTTTTTCCAGCCTCAAAATAGATCACTTAATTAAGCGAATTGGTATTAAAAATAACCCGGCACTTTCTAAGTGTTCAACCATAGTTAGTTTTCTGAGGCTTAATAAGTAGTCTCGGTCTGAATATGCTGCCTTTATAAATTTAAAAACCATAGTGCTTCCTTGCAACAGCCTCAATGTTTATATTTGTAGAACGAACCAAAATAAGTGCGCAGTATTAAATGTGCAAGCCAAACTAACAAAGGCAATACTACCAATACCCAAGTGCTTTCCACCAAAGCCCGCCAATAATTCCCCATACACTTAAATTAATAACGCTCATTATAAGGCCCATTACCCACCAGTCTTTTAACGATACATAGCCTGAGCCAAACACTATGGGAGATGTGCCTGTTGCGTAATGCGTTAACGACATCATGAGTGATGAAGCGCCAGCTAACAGTAAACCTAAAAATAAAGGCGGAGCGCCAAGCGCCAAACCTGCAGCGTAAAATGCGGCAAACATAGCAGTAATATGTGCTGTGGTACTGGCAAAAAAGTAATGAGCATAAAAATACACAGCTACCAATATAATAGCCGATACAATCCAGTCAAAGCCCAGTTGCGCAATATTGCTCTCAACAAGTGTTGAAAACCACGTTACCAAACCTAATTTATTTAAAAAAGTGGCCATCATTACTAATGCTGAAAACCAAACAACGGTATCCCACGCAGACTTTTCTTTAAGTACATCGTCCCAGCTTAATACACCAGTCACTAATAAAACCGACAAACC
This sequence comes from Pseudoalteromonas sp. GW168-MNA-CIBAN-0100, assembly GCF_040309225.1. Taxonomy (NCBI): domain Bacteria; kingdom Pseudomonadati; phylum Pseudomonadota; class Gammaproteobacteria; order Alteromonadales; family Pseudoalteromonadaceae; genus Pseudoalteromonas; species Pseudoalteromonas sp. GW168-MNA-CIBAN-0100. Next base: position 4,159 of record NZ_JBEOOL010000035.1, read on the forward strand.
TAAAAAAGCCACTGCGGTTGTGTTAACCGCGTAATCAGCCCCTAAAATCATTGCGGGTACGCCGGCCCATAAAACAAGCAGCATAGCAAAAACACCCACCATTATTTTTTCGCCGTAACTCATTGGGCCCATTTCAGTTAATTTAGATTCTGCATATTTTTTAGCGTCGGGCGTACTTTTAACTTCAGGTGGGTAAATGGCATAAACAACCAAAGGCACAAGGGCAATACATAGCAAACCAGGAACAAGCGCTGCCAGCGCCCACGTACTCCAAGTAATACTGATATTTGCACCGGTAGCATCAGCAATCAGCTTTACAATTAGAGGGTTTGGCGCAGTCGCCGTAATAAACATAGCTGATGTAATAGGGTTTATATGGTAGCTCACTAAAGCAAGGTAGTGCCCAATTTTACGAGATGTACCTTCCTCAGGAGACGAGCCAAAACTTGTTGCTATCGACTTCATAATTGGGTGAATAATAGCGCCGCCTCGCGCGGTATTACTTGGCGTTACAGGCGCTATAACAAGTTCAGAAAGTGCGAGTGCGTAACCAATACCAACTGTTTTTTTACCAAAAAGAGAAATAAAATTATAGCCAATACGATTTCCCAAACCAGTTTTAGCTAAACCCCGAGAAATAATAATAGCAATACCAATCAACCAAATTAATGAATTAGAAAAGCCACTTAATGCATCTTTAATAGCGCCAGATGGGCTGTCATTAGTTACGCCAGTTAACGCAACAGAGGTAATAGCTAAAATAGCAATGGCGCCGATTGGCATTGCTTTACCAATAATGGCAACTACAGTACCAATAAATAAAGCGAGCAAATGCCATGCGTTTTCAGTTACACCTTGCGGAGGCGGTACAGCAAACCAAAGTAGTAAAACAATGGCTATAGAAATCAGTCCAGAGGTAACTCGAATATCAGTACCCTTCATTAAAAATGTCCCTAAGTTTTAGAAATGCATGCATTCAGTGTATTGAAAAGGCAACGTTATTCTACTTCATCTAATAATAAAAAAAATGACGCACATCATATGAATATTAGACTTATTTAATTTTATTAATAAAGAGGTAATAAACCATAAACTAAAGTGATTGATTACATTACCCTATGAGAGCTTACGTTGTGCTTAATCAACTCTTATATTTTTAAGAGTTAGCTTGAATTGTTTTATCGACTAGCAAGGTCTTTGTAAGTCTTAACGAATACTTGGAAATACAATGAACTTAAAATTAACCAACAACGTGATTACTTTTTTATTAGCGAGTAGCTTTTTGTTACTTGGCTTATCGTTTGCGTTAGGAGCAAACCCTAATACGTTAACGGCTACGTTTAGTTTTTATGGCGTTGATTCGCTAATGTCTGTATCTGCATTAGGTTTGATTAGTGGCTCATTTATGATTGCTTTAGCATTTGCCACCGTGCTCGCTCGTTTTAAACTAATGAAACCTACGCCAGCACTTTTACTTGCAGCAATTATAAGTTTAGTTGCATTACTTACCTTATTTGCCAGCAACCGTTGGATGGCGCAACTAGGCGGCTTTCCAATCATTGGTAGCGGGCAGGGCATAATTAAATACTTTGCTGTAGTGCCTTTATATTTGTTTTTATTTTATAAAGACAAACTTACCGACAAACAACACGTACTTTTAAACTTTATACCGGTTGCTATGGTTTTACTGTGGATCGGCGGCATGAAGTTTTACGAGTTTGAAGCAAAAGGCATTGTAAGTTTAGTAGAAACCTCACCGTTTATGTCGTGGTTATACACGGTATTTAGCGTACAAGGTACATCTAACGTGATTGGCGGGTTTGATGTATTATTTGCTGTGTTATTGGGCTTAGGGCTATTTTTAAAGAATAAAAAGCTAATTATTGTAAGTGGCTTAGCGTGTTTAAGCGTATTTATGATGACCCAAACATTCTTAATTACCGCAACCGGTGCATTTAGTTCTTCCACTTTACTGGAACGCTTAGGGCAGTTTGTAATTAAAGATCTTTGGTATATAGCCAACCTTGTTGTTATTGCTTTTTTAATGATTTTTAAACCGGCTAAATAAAGAGGACGTCATGATCAGTTGCAACCAATACGACTATATCGAAATTGCCTGTATGCACCGTTTAAGTATTGAGCTTATATTAAAAAATGGTGATGGTGTATGTGGCGTAGCAACTGACACAAAACACAATGCTAATAGAGACGAATGCATAGTTGTTAGCGTAAATAGCGAGTTGCAAATCATTGTGCTCACTACAATTAGTATACTTAAAGCGCGTGAGAAAAACCCATACTTTGACCACGTGAACTTTGATGTAAAGTAAGCACCTCACTCATTCGTTTTATTATAAACACCCCAGCGAGCCTGTATCATTAATATGTTAAGGCTCGCTTATCTCACCAATGCTTTAGCTAATTACGCGCTAAATACATAAAGCCAAAATTCCCTACTACTTTCCTCTGTTTTTTATCGAGTTTTTTCACCGAATATGGCTAAACGCCAGCTATTAAAGCGTATAAAAATGCTAAACCAGTATAAGTAAGCCGCAATAAGCTTTTGTGTAGCGTTTGGTATTCGTACGTATGTTATTTATGGTTGTAAAGGTAGCTACATAAATAAAGCTCTATTTTTGTTTTGTCCAATAGCATTATTAAACACCGTTTTGGTGAAAAATAACAAAGACCTTTTTATTACATGCCTAATTACTTGTTTACATTAAAGTTAGTTAGTGGAATTATTAAACAATGTAATAAACGCCGTTTTGGGGGTTATAACTCTCAAAGTGGTGTTCGATAAGTTGTTAGTTTTCAGGAGAAGTATGGAACCTTGGGTTAGATTTGAAAATGTTCATGAAAAGCGTAAAGGTTATTACGTTTCTTACACTCCAAAATTTGTCAGTGACAAAATTGATGATAACACAGCTGTATTATCTGTCAGGTTACTTGACGACTTTAGCCTAGAGGAATGCAAGGCAATATCGGAGAAAGAGTTCAAACATTGGATTCAACGCTTCAACGTGCCTTTGCAAGTAATTCCTGCATATGAAAATAATTCTTCTAATAGAATATCAAGTATCACGGGTGTTGGGTATATTTGTGGTGTTTCGCCTGAAATATTTCGTTGGGGTGGTTTTCTTGAGGGTGAGCTAGCAGAATCAATGCCAGGTAATGATGCGATCAAATTAACCTATAAAGAACTTCCTAGCAAAAGCTCAGTGGAGGCAGAGCGAGATCTGAAGCAACGTATTCTGGGTATATCTGCAATTAAATGGTTTACTTTATTTACGGCTGTATTAATTCCAGCTCTGATTGCATTTCTTGGTTGGTCTCACCCTCTTTTTTCTGCTATTGCCCTAGTTGTCGCGTGGTATAAATGTGCAGATAAATGGCTATCTTTAACTGGTCGAAAGATCAAAACAGAGTCAGAGTTGGCTAAAGAGGAAGACGATAGGCTTAAGGAACACCATCATTATCATTGCAAGATCAATCCAGACGGTTTTGCCAAATTAAAGCTAGAGAATTTCAAGGTTAATAGAGAACAACGATTAAAGGATAAACTCAAGGAAATGGAGCGTGTGGAAGTTGAAAACTAACAAACAATTTAAGAGTGATTCAGCACGCTTGGCATTTTTTGGTTTGGGTCTGGTTCAGTGTTTACGGTGCCCAAGTTAAGTGCCGTGGTGGCGTGCTTCACACCTTAATTGAGCGTTGAGGCTGTAGAATTACTCTTTTTAAGAAAAACAGTCTGTTTTATAAATGCATTACCTAATGCTTTAAAAATGCTTAGAGTTAATTACAGGGCTCGTTTTTTAATTGAATTTGGCTGTTGTAGTTATTCTACAGTCTCGTTAGCTATATGTATTAGACTCTGGGGTAAACTTAACAAATGGATTTACAAGAAAGTTATAGTGAAGACCCAAAACTGTTAGAGTCATGGCTAGCAACAATTGGAATGCTAACTATATTTTGGTCTCCAATTGAGCGTAGAGTAGATCAATGTGTGCATTTACTACATTCAAACCTGCCGAAATCTAGCAACAAAAATAAACCGGGAAGTCTACAAAGAAAGCTTGAGTTTATTACATGTCATCTTCCAGATAATGTAGCTAATAAAGACCAGATACTCTCACTAGTTAAGAACACAAAAAACACGGTACAAATTCGCGATGTTTGTGTGCATGGTGTTCTTGAGTCATATGACCAAAATGAGATGAAAATCAGTAAAATAGATGGCAAAAAATCAGAGTATGCGACAGAAATATTTACAATAGATAGTAAGCGCTTAAATATATCGGCACAAAGCCTAACTAATTTGAGTAAAGATTGGGAACTAATAGTAAACTTGCTAATTCAGGGACACGAAAAATAGCTAACAAGAAATTAAACAAAGACAAAAAACAGCTGGTTTTTGCTTTTTCACCTTAACCTTAGATAACAACCTTACGGCCTATTTATTCGGCATAAGTAAAAAAGGAATTTAAATTTGCTATTCGATTGGTTTAGCTCTGAAAAGCCAAATGTTTATTTGGGATCGTTAGCTGTAGCTAATAGCAGCCATTTTTCTAAGGTAGAGTCGTTTTTTTATATAACGGGCGATTCACTACAAGATCATATGCACAAGAAGCTTGAAGATATTTTTTGTCTTCACAGCATTTCGTCTATTAAAGAGCCTAAAAAGTCAGATATTGGTTTAGATGTTGTTATAGTTACTTTGCATGGTGGTGATGCATTCACTATAGATTTTGATACAGCTGTTATTCCGCTATTTTGGCGACCAAAAGTTAAGTTAGTATCGCGCTTGTATAACATTAAACACAACAAGACGATTAAAACGTTCAGCGTTTCTAAATCTGTTACGTGGCGCGAATTCATAGCTAAAAAATTTAGCTTAAGAGGCTTTTTTCGTTGGGGTCCTTTGTATCATAACGAAGACATGGAAATACTTTTGTATAAAGCATGCTACGAGTTATTAAATAAAATGCGAAAGGTTATTTAACCAGTAGCCAATAAGAATAATTAAAATAAGATAAAAATACATTTTGCTCTTGGTGAACATTATTACAAACAAAATAGGAACTCAGCTATGGTTTGTTTATCAATAAAAACAAATAAAAAACGAGTTAATCTACAGGCTCATTATTTTTCGAACATCGAGGATATTTATGGAAATTGAATATATTTGGGGTGTTTTAGCGGTTATTGCAGTTTTATTTATATTAATATTTGGTAACTCAATACCTAAGCATGGCAGCGTAACTGAAGGTGATGTTATTGTTGCTTTAAAATCAGGTCATAAAGTTAGAGCAATAAAATATTATAGATCTGTTCATGGTGTAAGTTTAAAAGAAGCTAAAGATGCTATTGAAAAATTAACTTCAAAAACATAAAAACATGCTCTGAAGTGAGGCCCAAGTAAAATTCAGCCATTAATTGCAAGTTTTAAAAGTGGTGAGCCTCTTCGTTTTCCACCACCTAAATACAACCCTTATCCATTTGAATACCAGCGATCTAATAATAAATTGCGCTATCCCCGCTTATTTCACTTCAGCGATATCATTAAACGCGCGCAATTTCCCTTAAAACCAATACCTAAAAAAAATAATTATGGGAGGTCCTGTAGTCAAATAACAATATTTTAGTAAACGCTAGTTCATATTACGTCACGTAATATCCATACAGAACTTTAAGTTAAACATACGTTCGTGGAGCGTTCCCATTTTTATTTGACTCAATTTATTGGACATTCTTTTTATGAAATTAAAGTTATTTATCGCAATTATTTTTAGCACTTCGATGTCGTCTTACGCGACAGAAGCAGTAGATAAAACGCAGTTTTCATTCGAAGACTTAAAAGCGCTGGCAAAAGCCTCAGCTGAAAAGCCCTATACGCCAACTGCAGTACCAGCCCCTGAGCTTATCGATAAAATTACCTATGACGAACACTGGAAAATACGTTTTAAAGAAGATGAAACTTTATATCCAAGTGGAAAAAAGGCACCTGTACAATTATTTTATCCTGGGCGATATTTTCCTGAGCCAGTAAGTATTTACATCAGAGACGATAAAAATCAGGTACAAAATGTACCTTTTAGTAATGATTTTTTTGATATGCCTGATGACAGCCCAGCTCACGATCTCCCAGAAGGGTTTGGATTTGCAGGTTTTAGAATAATGCGCCCAGATATGAAACCAGATTGGATATCTTTTTTAGGCGCGTCTTATTTTAGAACTGATGGGCCAGAGGGGCAATATGGACTGTCGGCTCGAGGTATTGCAATTAATACGGGTATGAATCAGCCAGAAGAATTTCCGCGCTTTTCTGCATTTTGGATTGGCCCCGCAGAGAAAAAAGGTGAAAGCGTGTCTGTTTGGACATTGCTTGAAGGGCCTTCTATCACTGGTGCTTATCGATTTGGTTTAAGTAAAGATAACAAAGAAGCCAAAGGCCATATTACCTCTGTAACGGCTAATTTGTATATGCGCGCCGATGTTGAACGCTTAGGCGTAGCACCGTTAACCAGTATGTATTGGTACTCACAAAAAGATAAAACAGAAGCTAAAGATTGGCGCCCAGAAATTCACGACAGCGATGGCCTGGCGATTCACACAGGATCGGGTCAATACGTTTGGCGCCCATTAAATAATCCTCAGTCGGTGTCGACCAATAGCTTTATTGATGAGAACCCAAAAGGGTTTGGCTTAATTCAAAGAGATCGTGACTTTAATAACTACCAAGACGACGGTGTATTTTACAATAAGCGTTCATCAGCGTGGATAAAACCTACTGACGATTGGGGCAAAGGCGCAGTTCAGTTAATCGAAATTCCAACAAAAGATGAAACGTTTGACAACATTGTTGCCTACTGGGTGCCTGAAAAAGAGGCGCGCAAAGGTGATGAGTTTACCTTTTCTTATGATATTGAATGGCGTCCACTCGATCCAAAATCAAAAACGCTTGCAAGCGTTGTAAATACTCGACAAGGCTTAGGTGGGATTCCCGGCCAGCCAATCCCTGAAGGTGTTAACAAGATGGTGATTGATTTTGAAGGCCCAGTGTTTAAAGGCTTAGATAACAAAAGTGGTATAAAGCCGATTGTTGAAGCCAGCAACGGTGAAATACTAGAACCTATTGGGGTTTATCCGGTAGTTGGTACAAACCAATGGCGATTAGCGTTTGACTACAAACAAGCTAACAATAATCCGGTGAACATACGCGCGTATTTAGTTGATAAAAATGATGAAGCTATAACTGAAACATGGGTAAGTGATGCAAAGGTAACGATTAAATAAGCCTTTAAATAGGCATTAAAGTAAAACGGGTGGCTATATTTTGATTTGCTAGGCAATTATAGCCACCATAATATTTACTTAATCGAACGTTACGAGTAAATATTAGTTAAAGTAACTGTTTAGCATATTGTTCTTAAATGAACTCAGGCGCTTTTTATCCTTATTCTTTTTATTGACCTAAAGCATTAAATAATTGTTTAGTTACTTTTTTAATGCTTGGCTTTATGTATGCTTTAATTAAATTTATAATTAAAGCATACAAATTACGTGCATAAAAAGTAATGGATACAAATTTTAGTGGAACTTAATATGACATTTTTAAAAAATGTAAAGCAACAAGCGGCGACTAAAACGCCTTCTGAATTGGAGCGTTTATGGCAGCGAATTGAAAAACATACTAAGCGTAACGCAAACTTTGATATTAAAAAGCAGACCCTGTTTTCTCAATTTCAAGAACAAGTAGAGCATCATGAGCAACTTCAAGCTCAAATGATTGCAGAACAAATTATTCATTTTAGTAAGTTTATCCAACGTAAAAGTTTAACTATTGAACAGCGTAATGAACTTGTGGATTGGATAAATGAAGATTTAGATTATTTGTCAGAACATCCATTCATTGGCGAGTTGAATGTTGAGGAAGTGTCTCAAGTTTTTCAATCTTACCTAAATAAGTATAACCAAGATAAGGTTAGTACAATCCCTTCTTCAGAGTTAAATATATTACGTAATATGTTACAGCAAGATTTCCTCGGTTTAGAATTAACAGATGACGAACTAAGAGAAATAACAGCTGATCCTTCATTGCTTTATAAGCACCTTGACGAGCAAGGTTTTGGTGAGGAGAAAGATGATGAAGCGTTTAGTGCAGATAATATGCACTATGAACAAGATGAAGATTGGGATGACTTTTTTGACCAACACGAACGATTTGATCGCGATGAAATTAAACAACAAAAAAACAACTCAAAATTAGAAAAGTTATTTAAAGGCTCGCAGCTAAACAAAATGTATAAACGTTTAGCATCTAAGTTGCATCCAGATAAAGAATCTGATCTTGCAAAAAAAGCAGAAAAACACGAACTAATGCAACAGTTAGTACAAGCTCGAAAAGAGAAAGACGGTTTTACTTTATTACAACTTTACATAAGCCATTTTGACGACGATGTCGATTTTGATGAAGAAACCAAAGCAAACTTAATACCGTTACTGCAAAATAAAATAATCGAGCTAAATGAACAGCATCGCCAACAAAAAGAAAGTAATGACCAATATACAATTGTGTGGCGTAAGTTTAATGGTCGTAGTAAAGCGCAAATTAAAGATAATTTTGTAAACCATTTAGCGGCGCTAAATAATGAATGTGATGAAATTGCTAAACGTTTAGAGTATTGCACTACGGTTAAATCACTTAAAGAAGAGCTTAACAACCGAATTATGAATAAACGTCATATGCCCATGTCTTTAGAGGCGGCTCTCGAAAACATGTTCAATTTTTGATGAATTAACAGTGACGCCAGCCTAAGTTTTTTCATTAAGTTAGAATGGCTGTCCTGTTTAGCTGTTTCTTTACGCTGCGGCAACTGTATTGTCTTGTTCATAATGTAGAAAAACTGCAAAACGCGATGTATTAAGAAAGATAAGCCCTTAGTTCCTCAATAAAGTCACTCAAACACCAGTGTTCCCTTCTAAAATACTAATTAAAACAACACCGAACACTTTTTTGTATTTTACGTAAAAATACAGTAAACGATTGAATCAAAATATGAACTCGGCTATGGTTTGTTTATCAATAAAAATAAAAAAACGAGTTAACCTGCAGCTTGTTAGCTGTTTCGAGGGATTGTATGTTTTTTTTGAGTAAATTATTTTGTTGGGAGCGAGGCCGACAAAAATCAGGCTACGATAAAATGTTGATTTGTGGTGCTACGTGGCCAATTAAATTTGATACATATTTGCTTAAATTCCCACAAGGAAGTGAAATAGCACCACACACAGACAAAGTTGAATCTGGTAAACACTATCGATTGAATATAGTGCTTAAAAAAGCAGATTTGGGTGGTGAGTTTATTTGTAGTAATCCGATATTTGAAACAAAGCGGGTTAAGCTATTCCGCCCTGATGTAAGTGAGCATCAGGTATCAAAAGTTATAAAAGGTAATAGATATTTACTCAGTATCGGGTGGATAAAAAGGAGCTCTAAATGCTAGATTTAAGACCTAATTGTGAATGTTGTGATAAGAATCTACCTGCACAGTCCAGTGAGGCTTTTATTTGTTCATTTGAATGCACGTTTTGTTCTAGCTGTGCTCAAACGGTGTTAAATAACGTGTGCCCAAACTGCTCAGGTAATTTGGTTCAGCGGCCAATTCGCCCTTTGGCTGCACTAAAAAATTACCCAGCATCGACTAAGCGGGTATTAAAAGAAAGTGGTTGTACGCCAGACATACAAGAACATAAAGTATAATAATTACATTTCTGGATATGGAGATCTGATGAGAAAATCCTTTGAATTTACCGTTAAGTCAATCAAAGTTAAAATAATTAACTCTTGGTTTGGTGGTGCTAAATTATATGTGAATGATGACTTACGAGATACTGACAAAACTTTGTTCGCTTTTAGGAATAATACTTTACTATCTGCAAATTTAGGTGAGTTGGGTGTTCTTGAAATCAAGCCATTATCGGGTCTAATTACGACTGAAATGGATGCATATTTAGTTAACGATACGAATATTCAACATGTATATAGCTCACATAAACGCCTTAGCTTGAAAGAGCAAAGGGTAGCTCGATAAAGCTGCTTTAAGTAACATGTATTCCTGCGTTTTCCTGCAATTAGTAACAACCTCCAAATGACTTTGAGGAGGTTTAAGCCCCTAAATATACCAAGTTAATCTATTTGGTTTACTCTATTAATTCAAAACTATTCAAAACTATTCAAACTCTTTTACATAAAGCAAAAGCGCGCTGTACATTACGCTCAGTGCTTTAGGAACATCCTCATTAATAACCGCTTCTGCTGGGTGATGGCTTATACCGCCAGGGCTGCGTATAAACAACATGCCAACGGGGCAAATTGGAGCGATTGCCATTGCATCGTGCCCTGCGCCTGAGGCAAGTGAAGGCGATGCTTGGTTATTGAGTTTGCATGCATTGGTAAATAAATGCTGAATAGTGGTGTCGCACGCAACGGCACCGGCGGCATGAGTCCATTGCCAATCGAGTGTTAAATTGCGTTTGCTTGCTATAGATTGAGCGCTGCTTTGTATGGCGCTTAGTAAGTTAGCGAGATCGGTGTCGCTCTGTGCGCGTGCATCTAGGCTTATGGTTGTTTTGCCTGCAATCACGTTTGTAGCCCCAGGGCGAGACTGTATTTGCCCTACGGTGGCAACTTCGCCATTTTTAGCATTACTTGCTAGTTTTTCAATTTCGGTTACTAATTCAGCGCAGCCCGCTAGTGAGTCCTGCCTCAAGTTCATTGGCGTTGTACCCGCATGACCGCTTTGCCCTGTTAGGGTAAGCATAGCGCGTTTAGCACCTGCTATAGCCGTTACTACTCCGAGCGCCTGATTAACCGATTCGAGTACAGGGCCTTGTTCAATATGAGTTTCCCAGTAACCTAGTAATTCGTTTTTGTTTAGTGCGGCCTTTGCATAGTCGTTGGGGTTTAAACCAAAGTCCAGCATGGCTTGGCGCATAGTTATGCCGTTTGTGTCTTCAATGTTTAGCCACTGTGGGTCAAATTCGTTAGCGAGGGCTTTTGAGCCAATTAAAGTTGTGGCAAAGCGAGTGCCTTCTTCATCGCAAAAGCCCACTACGTCTAAATGAAAGGGCAGGTCGAGCTTTAACTTATATGCAAGCGCTGCAATTTCTATCCCCAGTAGTACACCTAAAATACCATCAAACGCACCAGCGTTTGGTACGGTGTCGATGTGCGACCCTATAATTAAACGTTTAGCATGGGGGTTTGACGACTTTAGTCGCCCCCAAAGGTTACCCACTTCGTCTTGCCACGACTGCATGCCTGCCTCTTCCATCCATGATGCAGTAACGGCGTTACACTCTTTGTGCTCTTTTGATAAGTACACGCGGTGAATACCATCTTGCATTTGCGATAGTGCGCTGAGAGTTTTACAGCGAGATAAAGCGCGTGTTGCGTATTCATCAGCAAGTTCTTTATCTAATAAAGGGCTGTGTTGTGGGCTTACAATCGTCATGCTAAATCCTTTTTTTATTTATAGTGAGCAAGGGCGGCAATAGCGGCTTCGCCTTTAGGGCCTTTGTAGCCATTGGCATGCAAGCAAGCGTCTAGGCTAGCAAGAGTTTGTAGTACGGTATCTTTTCGGGCGTTGTAGCCCATAGTGCCAATACGCCAAATTTTGCCATGCAGTGGTCCAAATGAGGTGCCAATTTCTATTCCAAAATCGGTTAGCATTTGTCCGCGTACGTGATCGGCATTAATGCCCTCGGGTATATAAACACCCAGTACGTTGTTCATTTTATGCGTTAAATCGCCAAATACATTTAAGCCGAGCGCTTGAATGCCCGTTAGCATGGCATCGCCATGTAATTTGTGGCGCGCTACGCAGTTATCCACGCCTTCTTCAATGACTATGCGGGCGCATTCTGAGGCGCAATACAGCATGCTGGTGGCTTCGGTATGATGATTTAGGCGCTCCTCTCCCCAGTAATTCATGATCATACCTAAATCAAAATAGTTAGAGCGCACAAAGGGCTCTGTGCCGTCGATATGATCGGCAGTGCGGATACCTGCTTCTACCTTTTTACGTTTTTGGATCCACTCGGCGCATTTGTCGCTTAGTGTTAATGGTGCAGACCCAGAAGGTCCGCCTAAACACTTTTGTAGGCCAACAGAAAGCGCATCGAGTTTCCACTCATCGGCAGGAAGTTCGTTACCCACAATTGAAGCGGTGGCGTCGCAATAAAATAGTACATCGTGCTTTTGGCAAATATCGCCAATATGCTCAAGAGGTTGGTTCATGGTGGTGGATGTATCGCCTTGTACCATAGCAAGTACATGGGGTTTTACATCAACAATGGCTTTTTCGATTTGCTCTGGCGTAAACACTTCGCCCCACGGTACTTCTATTGTGTGCACCTTTGCGCCAACGCGTTCTGCTATTTCAGCAAGTAGGTGGCCAAAGCGCCCCATAATTGGCACTAGTACTTTATCGCCTGGGCGTAAAATTGAGCATAATACGGCTTCAATACCTGCGCGCGATGTGCCATCTATTAGCATGGTCCATTCGTTTTTAGTTTTAAAAATTTCTCGGTAACGCGCCATGGTTTCGTTCATAAAACCGGTCATTACTGGGTCGTATTGACCTATAAGTTGCGCCGACATAGCACGTAAAACACGAGGATCTGCATTAATTGGACCTGGTCCCATTAATAAACGCTGTGGTGGGTTTAAGGTTTGAACTTGCGTGTTATTAAACATATTTTAGGCTCCCAGAGTCTGAATGAGCATGCGAATGCCGGTTATCATTAAGACAACGGCAAAAGCGCGTTTTAGTTGTTTTTGATCCAGCTTGCTACCAATTTTTACGCCAATAGGCGCAAATAAAATAGTCAGCGGAATAATAAGAAAAAAGGCAGGGAGGTTAACTAACCCCCACGTACCTAGGGGAGCATCGGTTGGCGTTGTGCCAATACTTAATAAGGTAATAACACCTGGTAGCGCAATCAATAAACCAAAAACGGCCGCAGTTCCTACTGCAACATGGGCGCGTACATTAAATGCGTTTAGCATAGGTACGCCAATAGTACCGCCGCCTATGCCAATCATTACCGACAAACCACCTACAATACTTGCCATAACGCCTTGACCAAATTTACCTGGCAGTTGTTTTACAAGCGCAGGTGCGCCGGCTCTAAATAACATGTTTAAACTGACTAAAATAGCAATGCAGGCAAACATGAGCACTAATGCGTTACCGCGAACGGTATGAGCAATAATACTACCGACTACCGCCATAACTAATATAAACGGTGCCCAGTATTTTATTAGCGCAAGGTCAATATTTCCTTTGCTATGATGCGAGCGAATAGATGAAAGCGAAGTAGGTACTATGGTTGCAAGTGATGTGGCAGTGGCTATCATCATTGCCGACTCTGGGCTTACGCCAAAACCTTGCAGTAAAAAATACAGCACAGGGACGATAACAATACCGCCGCCTACACCAAAAAGTCCTGCTAAAATACCGGCAAAAATACCGGTTGCTATTAAGGCTACTATAATTGGCCATTGATTTATTATTTCTGACATTGTGTTCCTGCTGTAGTTACTGTTGCACGTCCATCTGAACGAGGATCTGTTGCAGCTTCAAGGCTTGTAGGTGTATCTAAAATAGCCCCAGCGTGCCCCATCATTTCGTTATTATTATCAACGCTTACCCAATCGTGGTCACGTTGATTTAATTCATGTTCTATATGAAAAACTAACTCTTTTTCAATTTTTAAATTTGTACTCGTATCGCCCCATGTGCGCCCAAGTAACCAACGAGGGTCGCTAATGGCTTGGTTTATTGATTTATTTCGCCATGCGTAGCCTGCAAAAACAGCGGCTTGGGTTTGTGGTTGCCCTTCACCGCCCATAGTGCCGTAGGCAAGGCGACGACCATCGCTAAACTTTGCCATTGCTGGGTTAAGTGTATGAGCCGGCTTTTTATTTGGCGCAAGGGCGTTAATATTGTTATCCGCATCAATACCTTCATTGTTTAAACTAAAGCTTAAACCACGGTTATTCCACACAAAACCGCCTTCGCTCATTAATATTCCGCTGCCAAATTCCCAATAAATACTTTGAATAAAGCTGACTAATTGGCCGTTTTTATCTCTAGCTGCCATCCACACGGTATCGCCAGGCTCTGCGCTAAAAGGCCATTTTTTGGCTTTGGTCATATCAATATTATTAGCAAGTTGGCTTAAGCGATTATCGGTTAGTGCGTTTTTATAATCGTCTCCTAATACTTCAGGGTCAGCCCAAAGAGTAGGGCGATGGGTAAAGCTTTGTTTGGTTGCCTCAACAATTAAATGCATCCAGTCGGCATCGGTTTTAGCTTTGTGTTTTAGTTTATTTACGGCACCAATTATTTGCAGTGAATGCACGCCTTGTGTTGGTGCGGGTAAGTTATAGCAATCAATACCTGATAAGTTTGCATTTAGCGCAGTAACGACCTCGGCTTTAGTATTTGCAATATCACTTACGGTAATTGAGCTACCTGCTTTTGCTAAGTCGGCGGCAAATGAGTTAGCAAGTGCACCTTCATAAAATGCGTTTAAACCCTGTTTTGCTAAGTGTTCAAATGTTGCTGCAAGTTTAGGGTTTTTAAAATGCTGACCTGCTTGCAAGGGCTTACCATTGGGTATATAGAGGCTTTTAAACGCGTCATTGGTATTATTTGCAGCAGCTAGCTTTTCGCAGCCTGCTTGCAAGCTTTTTGTAACGGTAAAGCCCTCGCGAGCAAGTGCAATGGCGGGCGCTAAAATTTTTGACAGTGGCAGTGCTGCGTGTTCATCTAGCTCAAGGGCTTTTTGCCAACCGCGTATTGTACCCGCTTGAGTCAATGCGCTTAGTCCGCCGCGCTCTGGTATTTGTGTGAGCGTGTTATAAGCACTTGTATTACTTGCAGCTCGGCCGCAGGCGTCAATAGCGATGGGCGTTTTTTGGTTTGGGTTATCGATAAGCCAAAAGCTATCGCCACCAATTGAGTTCATATGTGGATATACAACGCTAATAGCAGCGGCAGCGGCTACCATAGCCTCGGTGGCTGTACCGCCTTGTTTTAGTATATTTATACCCGCCTCAGTGGCCGAAAAATGAGACGCGGTAAATGCAATGTTGTGTGTGGTCATGCCGGTGTGTCCTGTTTAAAGTGTGCAGCAAGGTGCTTAACGCAAGCAAGTAGGCTTTTATCGTTACCGTGGCTCATCATTAATGAAAAACCATACGGATGATCATTTGCTAAATCAGCCAGCGGTAAATGCACTTGCGCTGAGCCACTAAGTCCTGCAATTGCCGAAAGCGTAATAATTTGCATGCGTAAGGCGCTTGTGTCGGCGCCTAATTTAGGTGCGGTTGTGGGGGTGGTTGGCAAAAATAAACAGCTGTTTGTATTTAGGTTTTTAGCTATTAGTGTTTGCCATTGGGTTTGTACTTTTAGTGCTTCTTGTTCTTCTTGATCAGTTAGGGCAAGCGCCATATTAAAACGTGCCGCAATTGCTGGAGCAAACTGGGGAAGTTGCCCCGGCAATTGAAGCCAATCTTTATGCGTTTTTGCGATTGCTCGCCCTTGCAGTACTCTAAAACTATCAGCAAGTTCATTTAATAAGTTGCTGTTAGGTAGTTCAAATTCTTTATGGTGCTTAAAATTAGGCTTGGTTTTTTCAAGTAATTGTTTAAGTGGGGCTTGTAAAGCAGGGTCAACGAGTTCAAATAACGGCTCGCAAATAACTAAGGTATCAACGTTATTAATAGCTTGATTTGGTAGCAGTACATTACCTACATCGCTTAATAGCTCGGCGCTTTGGGTAAGCCAACCTATGGTATCAAAAGGCGGAGCCAACGGTATTAGGCCGTCTTTTTCAATCACGTTATGGCTTGGCCTTATGCCATATAAACCACAATAGCTGGCGGGTATTCTAATTGAGCCGCCGGTGTCGGTGCCTAAGCCAGTATCAGCTAAGTTTGCAGCAACGGATGCAGCAGACCCCATACTCGAACCACCGCAAGCATGCCCTTTTAATTTAGGATTTTGCGCAGCGCCATAATGTATATTATTACCCTCTAAGCTATAAGCCAGTTCGTCAGTATGGGTAAAGCCTATAAAGTTACAACCAGCGGTCATGAGCTTATTAACCGAGCTTGCCGTATTTTGAGCCGGTTTAGCTGTTTTAAACCAGTGTGGGTTGCCTGCGCTGTTACGCTCGCCCTTTACTGCAAATACATCTTTTACAGCTAAGCGATTGTTTGCAAGCACCCCAGAGTGGTTTGTTTGCCACAGGGTAGGACCGTGATTGCAAAATATACCTTTGTTGTTTTTTTTATCACTCATTTGCAGCTCATTATTATAAAACTGACCAAGTACTTACTTATTAAGTTAAGAGTGATTAAAAAGCGGGCTGGTTATTATTATAAATACCAATTTTATTAAAAACATGTTCATTCTATCGGATTAAATAGCGCATTCACTGCGTCATTTTCTTCGCGTTATAATAGATCACTAATTTAATGCAATTGCTAAAGCTGTGCTTTTTAATCGGTAGTTTTGATTTTATAGTGCTTAGACTAAGCAAGAGGAATGCCATAAATTAAAACCCTGTCCAACTGGTCAGGTTTTGTTGGGTTGTATGAGATTTGTAAATGTGGGCTATAAAAATAGTGAGATTAAAATGAGCTAAAACAAACCAACTTGGTGCGTAGGTGCACCAAGTTGGTCTCTATTTATATGGTTTTGAGTGCTAAATAAGCGGTGTTTTACTGATGATTAAACCATTAATATCGGCGTAAACCCAATCGTTAGGTTCAATAGTGGTGCTAAGCATGGTAACAGCTTGGTTTTTATCACCAAAGCCGCGCTTTAAGGTACTACGCGGTGTAGAGCCTAGCGCCATTACAGGTAAGTTCATTGTGGCGAGTATTTCAATATCTCGGCAACAGCCATTTATTATTACGCCTTCCCAGCCATTATTTAGGGCACGCTCAGCCATAATATCGCCTATAAATGCAAAGCGTTTGCTCGCAAAACCGTTTATAACCAATACTTTACCTTCACCATTTTCATGCAATATATCGGCGGCAAAAGAGTTGTCTTCTGGGCAGGTAACGGTAACTACTTTGCCATAAAACGTGGTTTTTTTACCAAAGTGATAAAGGCCGCTGTCTGCTACTTGTACGTTATCGCGATGATCGTCAAATAAATCGGGAGTAGTAAAGGATGTCATGGGTTAAGTCTCACTTTGCTCAGGTATTTTAAGACCAATACCTTTTAAAATTATGTGGGCAATTGATTGCGTAATTTGTGCCACATCGGTTTCGTCGTACTCTAATTTGTTCATTACGAGTAAAACCTCAGCCTGAAAGTCGGCGTAATATTGCGTGGTAGACCAAATAGTAAAAAGCAAATGGTAGGGATCAACCTTATCCATTTTATCTGCGTCCATCCATGCTTGAAGTACATCAACCTTTTGTTTAACCCAAGGGCGGGTATTGGTTCTAAAGTAGTTTTGTAAATAAGGGGCACCGCGCAGTATTTCACTAGCAAATAAGCGAGATTGCATTGGCTGATTTACGGCCAGTATTACTTTGCTTTTAATATAGTTATAAAGCACGGTAGCTGGATCGTCGTTAATTGTGACGTTATCGAGCCCTAAGTTCCAATTAGCTATTATGCGGTCGATCACAGACTCGTACAGACCATCCTTACTTTTAAAGTAATACAAAATATTAGCTTTTGGCACCTGCGCTTCTTTAGCAACCATGCTCATACTTGCTCCGTCGTAACCTAGTTGCGAAAACAATTGCTCGGCGGCATCTAAAATTAGTTTTTGGTTTTTCTCGCGTGTCACTTCTTTTTTATTTGGTTTTATTTGTGTGGTCATTGTTGAGTTTGCGTGTTTAACGTATTGATTGATTGTAGCTTTACTGACCAAAAGGTCAATTACTAAAAAGGGTGAATGTTAAAAACAGGCGAGAGGTTTAAGCTATTAACTTTAATTGTTTAATTAAATAATTACTGTTAGTTTAGTTTCAAATTTACGAGTAGTACTTTTGGATTGGCAAATGGATTTTATAAGCAAAAATAAATATACACTATATGGAGTCGCTGCAATATTACTGTGGAGTTGCTTAGTTGCATTACTACGGGATATTTCTGAGTTGTTTAGCCCCATTGGTGGTGCTGCGGCTATGTATTCTGTCAGTGCGATATTTTTAATTTTGGTTATGGGAGTGCCCAAGTTTAGTAGTTTTTCGAAACGCTACTTGGTAGTAGGTACTTTATTATTTGTATCGTACGAAATTTGTTTGGCGCTTTCTATTGGTATGGCAAATAGTCGTCATCAGGCAATGGAAATGGCGGTTATTAATTATTTATGGCCCACGCTAACAATATTGCTCTCTATTATTATTGGGCGCAAAAAAGTAAGTTACTGGGTTTACCCAAGCATGATTATTGCTTTTTTAGGCGTTGCTTGGTGTATTACGGGCGATCAAGAAATGTCGGTCGATACGCTTGTTACTAACTTTGCTGATAATCCTGCTACTTATTTAATGGCATTAGCTGCAGCGTTTATATGGGCTATTTATTGCGTAGTTACGCAAAAGCTGAGTAATGGTAAAAATGCCATTACGTTATTTTTTACTGTTACGGCAATGAGTTTGTGGGCGCAATATGGTTTTAGTAATGAAGCGCCATTAACGTTTTCACTGGGCTCAAGCATGACGTTATTATTAGCTGGTGTAGTCGTGGGGAGCGGTTATGCACTGTGGAATCAAGCTATTATTGGCGGTAACTTAATGCTGTTGGGTACGCTTTCGTACTTTACACCGGTGTTTTCTACTATTATTTCAGCGCTGTATTTATCTATTACGCTGAGTGCTTCGTTTTGGCAAGGGGTTGTACTGGTAACAGTGGGCTCGCTAATTTGCTACTTTGTAACGCGAGAAAAGCCGCAAAGGTTAAGTGCTAAAGTTTAGAGTCGCTGATAGGGGGAGCTTAAAGTTATGTTTTAGGTAAACATAAAATAAGATCTCAGGTTAAATAATGTCGCGCACTTGTTGTTTAAATGACTTGCCAATTTTTACTGACACGCCTGATGCTAGTTGAACGCTTTCATTACTTAACGCAACCACTTTGTGTTGGTTAATAGCGTAAGATTTGTGGACTTGAATAAATGAAGTATCAAGCTCTTGCAATATGTATTTGAGAGTGCAGCTTGCAAGTAATGCTTTTTCACCTTGCCATACTTTTACATAATTTCCATACGCTTCAAACATGTCTATGTCGCTTAATTGAATTTTATGTTTTTCACGATCGATTTTAAGCGTAATAGTCAGAGGTGCCTTGGGATTTAGCGTTATGTGTTTTCTTTTTTTCCGTACTTTATTGAGTGCTTGTTCAAGGCGTTGCGCAGAGACTGGTTTTAGTAGGTAGTCAGTTACGTCAAGTTCAAAACCGGCTAAAGCATATTCTTGATACGCACTAATAATAATCACTTGTGGTCGATTCGCGAGCACTTTGAGTAATGCAATGCCTGATAGTTCGGGCATGTTTATGTCTAAAAATAACAAATCAATAGATGATGTGGCTAAAGCACATAATGCATCTTTAGCGTTAAGGTATTGTCCGCTTATATTAATGTCTTTATGTGCACTTAAATGATGAAGTATAACGTCATGCGCGAGCGGCTCGTCATCAACAATTATTGTGTTTAACATGCAGGCAGCTCCAATTTAAGTGTGGTTTGCCAAAGATTTTTATTTTCATTAATAATTAATGTGTACTTATTTGGATATAAAAGAGTCAGCCTACGGCGTAAATTGTTAAGTCCCACCCCATGCTCTGAATTGTTATTAGGTAGAATAGGGTTAGAGGAAAATAGCGTTAGTATGTTATCGGCCATGGTGATTTTAAACACAACCGTTACTTTTTGTGACGTGGGTTCTACACCATGCTTTATCGCGTTTTCTAAAATCATTATTAACAGTAGTGGCGAAATTAAATAGTGTTGTTGATATTCAGGCCATTGCACATCAAAGTTGCAGCGCTCAGCACTTCGTAAATGCTGCAATGCAATAAAACCTTTTAAGTAATTAATTTCTTTTTCTAAACTCACCTGTGCTTTTTGGCCTTCATAAACACTGTAACGCAGTAAGTTAGCTAATTGCATAACAAGATCTGGTGCATTATCTGCTTTTTTTAATGTTAGTGCGTAAAGGTTGTTTAATGTATTAAATAAAAAATGAGGGTTAATTTGCTGTTGAAGTAGCTTTAGCTCTGTTTTTGTTTGTTGCTGGGCAATGTTGCTAATTTGAACGTGTTGTTGCTGTCGTTCAAACGCTAAAATAATCGGTGTGCTTATAGCCAAAAATAAGAATACAAACTGATAATTTTCAGGGCTGAAAATATTATCATTACCGCCTGGTGTTAAGTTAGCAATGCCTGAGGGTAAATCGTTAATAGGTAACAGTAGCAAGCACGATGTTAATATAGGTGTAAGTACAACGAGGCTTATTAAACTTGCAAACAAAAATATTAATACGCCATGATAGGTTAATACGTAGCGTATTAATAAATATCTATTTAATAAATACACTCCATATACTAATCCGGCACAAACAGTAATTTGCCAAAGGTAACCCAAAAAAGTATCAAACTGTGTGAATACTTTATAAACGTCAATAACAGGCTCAATAGGCTGATTTAACATAGGATCAGTGTGCGTATTGAGTATGCTTGATGTAACTATTGCCCAACCTAAAAGTACTATAAACACGACAGTATCAAGTGAAAACAAGGATTTAAGCCATTTATTACTCAACACATTGTTATTTTTATTAGTGCGTTTAGTAATAAGCCATATACCACTTGCAGATGCGCACAGTGTCCAACATTGTGCATCAAGGTATTGCCATTGCGAAAAGTTAAGAAGTTGGTTATTAAATACTAGCAAGAGAGATGGATAGGCTAAAAAGCCTAACAGCCAAACTATGATTGCGGGTGTAAGTAATAAACGATATGCAAACGCATGGGCAATAAAAAAGGGAATACACTGTAAAAAAAGTTGAATATTAATAGCCAGATATTGGCTCGTTGAATCCATATGTGATGACAAAAAGCGTATATGAGAGTCGAGCATAATAGCGGCTATTAGCGGTAAAAAAATTATTAGCTGGGTAATGCTAAAGCGTTGCCATATTGGTGTATTGGCTTGCTGCATATGTGACTCCGTTTTTATTATAGTTTCTGAGCAGATATGCTTAGATAAAATTGTCTTTTTATTTTAAACATTACCTTTGCACAATTCACTACGCTGAGCGCGCTAGTTTATCCATAAAATTGTTTCAATCATAATTTATTTTTAAAATAATTATTTTATTTCATAGGGTTAGTAACCGTTTTAAGCATACTAGGCCGTTTATTTAAATGATGAAAGGTCATATTTAAATGACCAACGTTACTTTTTTATGTTCATCATTTATTTCAATACGTTAACCATTATTTTCTCGCTTGTATTGACTTGCTTTCTTAAGCTGGTGCTATACCAATTAAGGATGAAACTAATGCTTACACTGAAAAATATCAACAAAAAATACGCAGATGGTACGCAGGCTTTGAATGATGTGACGATCACTCTACCCGCCGGTATGGTCGGTCTACTTGGCCCTAATGGGGCGGGTAAATCAACACTTATGCGCACACTCGCGTGTTTACAAAATGCCGACTCCGGACATATTAATTTTAATGGCCTTGATGTGATTAGCCAACCAGATGCGCTTAGATCGCAGCTAGGTTATTTACCACAATATTTTGGCGTGTATCCCAATATGAGTTGCCGGGCGTTACTTGAGCATATTGCCGTATTAAAAGGCATAGATGGTAATGCACGCAAAAACCAAATTAATAGTTTACTTGAACTAACCAATTTGACTCAGTTTGCTAATAAAAAGGTCGTTAATTTTTCGGGAGGAATGAAGCAGCGTTTTGGCGTGGCTCAGGCTTTGTTAGGTAACCCAAAACTAATTATTATGGATGAACCCACTGCTGGGCTTGATCCTGTGGAACGAGAAAGTTTAAATAATTTACTCGTTAGTATTAGTCAAAATAGGTTGATATTGTTATCGACCCATATTGTTGAAGATGTAGAAAATTTATGTCACTACGTGGCCATTATAGATCAAGGAACACTCATACAAAGCGGTGACGTAAAAGAGTTACTAGTTCCTTTAGAAGGTAAGATTTGGCAGCTCGAAAGTTTACCTACGGGCATACCAAATCAGCATGTATTAAGTAAGAGCCATCGCTATGGTAGAGCGTCATTTCGTGTGTATGCAGACACAGCGCCTGCACAAAATGCAATAAACTCGCCCGCTACGCTTCAAGACAAGTACTTTTTTGCACTCAATGAAGGAAGTCAAACATGTTAATTTTTAATGAGTGGCGATATGCAGTGCGCCAACCACTTGTTTGGCTGTGCATTATTATCCCTTTGGTATTTGCGGTTATGTTGTCCTCTGGGCTTGCAGCAGTTGAAGTTAATTCGTTAAAACAATTTAAGTTAAATATTACAATGCTACAAATGATGCAGTTACCTGTGCTTGTAGGAGTATTGGCGCCCGTTATATTTTTACGAGATCAGCACGCGTCAATGCAGGAGCTTATTTATGCTACGCAAACTAGCTTATTTAAGCGCAGTTTAGCAAGAGTATGCTTACTGATTTGCTTGGTTTTTATTATTAGTTTAATCAGTGATTTAGTAATGATATACATGCAAGTAAGGCAATTGGGCTATATACCAAATATGGTTTCTTTTACTGTATTTAATAGCTTTTTAGTGTTGTTACCAAATAGCTGCTTTTTAGTTGTTGTTGCCTTTTTTGTTTGCCATAAATCAGCTAATTCATTACCCAATTATGTTGTTTTTGCGGTGTTGTGGATAGGCTACATAATGCTTGCAAGTATTACCGGAAATCCAATACTTGCTGGAAGTAGTATTATAAGCAATCGATTTTATACATTATTTGTTTGGCTTGACCCTTTTGCATACACAGCCGTAATAAACAGTTTAACCAATTCATTAGGGGCTTCATTTGCTATTAATCGCGTTGTTGTGAGTATGCTTACTGTTGGTATTTTTTATATTACTTTTAGTAACAATAAAAAAAACACATTATTAAAGAGTGAAAATGGTAAAAATACTAACGAATACATTCGTTACAACACGTTAAAACCCGCTGAATATAAAACAGCGAGAGTCACGCAAAAACCATTTTTGATGATGGCCAGTTTATACAAAATTACGCTGGTTAATTTGGTTTCACACCCTGTTACTTTACTGATTATTTTTGTTTGGCCGGTGATGGTTTTTAATAGTGTTGCCTCGTCGTCTAGTTATGTTGAACCAATGAGTGTTATGAGCACCACAAGCCTTGATGCGATTAGCTATTATGCATTTGATATGCAATTGTTGTTTGGCACTTTATTAATGGCTTTGTGGAGCTGGCAAGTAAGCTGCTTTGCTAAATACTATAATATAGCTGAGCTGATCGCTGCCACACCGCTCAAAACATATTACTTTTTAAACAGTCAGTTACTGGTCCTAGGTACTATGATATTGGTTTTTTTAACAATGAGCTTATTAGGGGTAAGTGCAGCTCAGTGGTTTTTACACAGTGCATATCAATTTGAAGTACATTTAACCATTTTATTTTTGATGGCAATTGTGCTTGCCATTATTGCGTGTGTATTTTTGTGTGTATTTAATTTGTGTCGTTCGCAGCTTATTGCGGGTTTGCTAATTGCTGTTATTTTACTGATCAAATTTACACCGATAATGACTTATCTTGGTCTTACGCATACATTGTGGAGTGTTGGTTGGACGCCTTTGCAGGCACCTGATAACTTTTGGGGTTATCGTGCAAGTATAAGTAGTTATTGGCCTTATATATCAGTTTGGTTAGTGGCGTGTATAAGTTTAGTTATAATTACGGGGATTTTTAATCACCGAGGTGCCGGGTTGAGCCAAAGAGTAATGGGGGTTAAACATTTTTGGTTACTTATACCTTTACTTATCACTGTGGCGCTATTTACTCAATTACATTTAAGACTGGTTGAGGAGAAGCCTTTAACCAACTCGCATAAACGCGAGGCATTTAAAGCACAATACGAAAAAGCATTCTCACAATGGCGCAATGTAGCACAGCCAAGCATTATGCACATTGATGCTAATGTAGACTTTTACCCGCATCAGCAGCAAGCTCATTTTTCCTTAATATATACCTTAAAAAACACCCATCAAGCCCCTATTAAAGAGATATTGGTTGGGCGCTCTGGTTTTTATAAATGGGCTGATATTGAAATCTATGGCGCGCAAAGGGCTAAAAGCTTTCCCTTGCTTAATCAAGCTGTGTTTAAGTTTGAGAATGAAATGCAGCCAGGAGAAATACGTAAACTAGTTACACGGTTTGATGTTCATCAAGCTAAGCTTTGGCCAGTAAGAGGCCATCAGATAATAACCCCTGAATTTAGCTATATACGATCAGTGCCTTTATTGCCGACTGTTGGCTATCAAGATAATTATGAATTAACCGATCCTATACTTCGTCAGCAACACACACTTAAAGTGAAGTCGGTGATTAGACCCACGAAGCTATTTGCTAAAACGGCGAAAGCAAGTACTCATTACCAGTGGCTTACTATGTCGAGTAAAGTGAGTACAACAAGGGGTTATCAGGTTATAACCCAAGGAGAGGAAATATCACGTACCAGCAAAGATGACCGCGAAATATTTCATTTTGAGACTCGTACACCCATAAATGCTATCCCAGCTTGGGTGACGGTGCCTTATTCCCCTGTTACCAAACAGCAAAATGGCGTGATATTAAACGTGTTTGCTAAAGATAAAAACGAGCCAGCACGAGCGGTGTCTATAGCTGTAAACCTCAGCGCAATGGGCGATACAATAAAATGGCTTAATAATATAAGCCCTTATAGAGCAAAACAATTGAGTTTAATAGGCTCGCCTAGTGTTGGTGCTACAGGTTATGCATTGCCGCAACTTATACTTATTGAAGACAGTGTTGGTTTTAGATCAAAGCCAAGCGCTAATGCAGGCTTTGATCAACGCTATCGCCGTGCAGTTCATGAAACCGCGCATCAATGGTTTGGCCATGATATTGGTAATGGGGTATTTTCAGATAGCGCTTTTTTAGTGGAGTCTATGGCAAAGTATATTGAGCTTGTTGTTATAGAGCAGCGTTATGGGAAAGCAACAATGCAAGCGCTGGTTGAGTATGAAACAACACGCTATGAGCAAAGTATGCTGATGAACATAAAGGAGCGATCAGCCTTAGTTGATGCTACACAAAGCTTTGATCAATATTCGCGAGCAACCATTGTCTTTGCTAAGCTACGCGCTGCTATTGGGGATGAACCCATTATTAATGCGCTCAAGTTGGTTTGGAAAAATCATGGTTATCCAAACAGTCCCGCTAATTCTATGGATTTTATACGAGCATTAAAACATGAAGCTGGAAAAGAACAAGAAAGCTTAATAAACACACTGTTTTTAGAGTAAGTACGTTTAATTTGAACATATATTTAGTAAATCAAAAGCCCTATTATTTTAGGGCTTTTTGTTGTGTGCGGATTATTTTGCATTATTTACCTGCGCTAGTAACTCTATAACTTTTTGTTGACCAAATGTTTGTGCAAATTGCTCGGCTGTTTGACCTGCTTTGTTTTGATGCGCATTGTCGCAATCAAGGCTAACAAGTGTTTTAGCGATACTAAATTCACCTCTAAAAATAGCGGCCATTAGCGCTGTGTTACCACGGTTATCTTCTAAACAGGCATTAGCGCCTAAGTGCAATAGCGTATTAACTGTGTTTTTATTACCGTGATAAGTGGCAATCATTAACGCGGTGTAACCTTTATTGTTGTAGCTGTCGATAGGGATACCAGCATCTACAAATTGCTCTATTACAGCGGTGTCGTTGGTACGTGCTGCGGCAAAGTAATAAGCAAATAAGCTTTGGTATTGAGTTTTTGCAGAATGTTGGCTTTCAACTTGCGTACTGGGTGTTTGTGTACTTGGGGTATTTTGAGCGTAAACGCTACTGGTAAAGCTCAGTAGTAGAGCGACTATAATTAATAAATTACGCATAACAATTGTCTCTTATAAAAAGAGGAAGGGGGTTATCCCTTCCTCATTATTGTGGTTGTTTGTATAGCTGCTTAGTTGGGACTAATTTTTACAACTGATTACTTACAGCTAGTTAATTACAACTAGCTACTTACAAGTTAGCTGCTAGTTGTTTAACCATTTTAATATCGCCGTTTACAGCTTTAGTTAAGCGTGTACCGTACTCACTGTCTGCTTTGTAAAAGTGGCTAAGCATTTTGTGTTTAACACTGCTGTTTTGCACTTTGCCTAAATCGCCTGCTAGGTTATTAATTAGGTTTGTACGTTCTTGTTTGCTAAAACCACGGTATATAACACCTGCTTGCGCGAAGTTTTGCTGCTTTTTAATCGCGGCTTGTTGTACAAAGCCTTTAAGCTCTGTGTTACTTCTACGTGCAATTGGGTTTTCAGCTACGTTTTCTTGGCTTGGCTGGTAGTTCACATTGCTTGTTGTGTTCCCGTAGTTCATTGCACCGTCTTGGTTGTAGTTAACCACTTCAACTTTTGCACGGTTAATTGGCAATTGCTGGTGGTTAGCACCTAGGCGGTACATTTGTGTATCAGCGTAAGAAAACATACGACCTTGTAATAAGCGGTCTTCTGATGGCTCAATACCTGGAATAATGTTTGCCGGTGCCATTGCTACTTGTTCTGTAGATTGGAAGAAGTTAGTTGGCATACGGTTTAAGGTCATTGTTCCTACTTTAGTTTCTTTAATGTCTAACCACATTTTTGTTGCATCTAACGGGTTGTAATCAAAGTCATCAAGCTGCGATGGATCAAGCGTTTTAATGTACAGATCCCATTTAGGGAAATTGCCTCTGTTTATTTCAGTGTATAAATCTTGTGTTAAATGCTGAAAGTTTTGGCTTTGTACTTTTGCCACTTCTTTTGCGTCAAGGTTATCAATACCTTGTTGACTTACCCAATGAAACTTAACGTATTTAACATCACCCGATTTATTAATCATTTTGTATGCATGTACACCCCAACCGTCCATTTTACGAAGACTTGCTGGTGTACCGTAGTCGCTGTAAACCCACGTTAGCATTTGTGTAGAACCTGGTTCGTGCGAGAAAAAGTCAAATACACGGTTAGGATCTTGAATGTTATCAACCGGAGATGGTTTTAAAGAGTGAACCATGTCTGGAAATTTAATCGCATCACGAATAAAGAACACAGGTAAGTTATTACCTACTAAATCCCAGTTACCTTGGTCTGTGTAAAACTTAGTTGCAAAGCCACGTGGGTCACGCAGTGTTTCTGGGCTACCTTTTGAGTGAATTACTGATGAAAAGCGAACAAATACGTCTGTTTCTTTACCAGCTTGTGCAAACGGTGCTGCAATTGTTAAATCGTCTAGCTCTTTTGATGCTACAAACACACCGTGTGCGCCAGTACCACGAGCATGCACAACACGCTCAGGAATACGCTCACGTGCAAAGCGTTGCAGTTTTTGAATTAGTTGCACGTCCTCTAGTAATACACTGCCACGTTCGCCCGCAGTAATTGAATTTTGGTTGTCACCAACAGCTGCGCCGTTATCTTTAGTAAGTGTTGTTGCTGCGCTTGCCGGTAATGCTATTGCAAGTGCCAGTGCAGTTAGTGTTAATTTTGTTTTGTTTATTTGAGTATTCATTGTCGACCTCATCTATTTAAAAGTGCCGGCAGTGGTGCAGGCTGTTAATCTGTTAACGATAGTATTGATTTTATTAACTTCGGTAAAACTGATTAATTAGATTGATGTGATTTGTAAAATAGATGAAATAAATTAACAGGAGCACTTTTTACGTTAACGGAATTTTTTTACTACGACCTTGGTCGCAATATGCTTTTATAAAGTTGATTAAATACAAAGGTTTTTAGTTTTATCTGAGTGTATTTTCACCAAGCTGGTGCGTTTTATACTTACAGTGTGTTGACATATTCGTGCAATAAAGGGAATATGCTCAATCGGTGGGCTTATGCTCATTATTGAGTTGCACTAAAAAGCTGCACAATATTAATCGCGCTTAACTCGTTATACTTAAATTAGCTAAACCAAACAGTTTTAATAAGGTGACAAGATGAATACTAACATTGAGCTAGTGATATTTGATTGTGATGGCGTTGTTATTGATAGCGAAATTTTAAGCGCACAAGTACTCATTAATATGCTTGTTGAAAAAGGCGTTGATATTGACCGTGCTTATGTACAGCAACACTTTTTAGGCTGCAATTTTAAAACAGTAAGCCAAAAAATAGCGGATGCATTTAATGTCACTCTTCCTGAAAGCTTTGAAGGTGACTACCGCGAAGCACTGTTAAACGAATTTGAAACAGGGCTAACCACGACTGACGGTATAAAAGACGTACTTAACAATTTAGCTGTGCCTATTTGTATAGCTACTAGCAGCAGCCCAGCACGCACCGCAAAAGCGTTGAGCGTAGTGAGTTTAAGTAAGTACTTTAGCGATACGGTTTTTACCAGCAGCGAAGTTAAGCGTGGCAAACCAGCACCCGATTTATTTTTACATGCAGCTAAACAAATGGGTGTAAAGCCAGAGCATTGTTTAGTGATTGAAGACAGTAAAGCCGGCGTAAATGCAGGAATTGACGCCAACATGCAAGTACTGCATTACAGCGGTGGGCAACATATGCAAGGCTCTGTTAATCATGTACACAGTGCTTACCCAAATGTTGATCATTTAACGCATTGGCAAGATTTTTTTAGTGCATACCCTGCACTTAAAAAGCAGTAAACACGCAGCTTTTTAAATAAACAAAGTTTTAAACGCGATTTGCTCGCCTTACACACTGACAGGCAAGCAAACGCAAAATATAAATGTAGATGGTTTTGCTTTACTAAAAATAAAACAAAACATGGCAAAACATCATGCGTTTATAAGCCAAATTATAAAAGGCGAAGTATTTAGGTATTAAGTACTTTGCTGTTAACAATAGGAAATACCATGGCAACGAGTCCACACACACAAACATTTAAAGATGTAAACGAAGAGCAACTTCCTGTTGCTAATAATAAGCTTCACGGCTGGAAGCATTTTGCAGGGCTATACGCCGGCGAACATGTTGCGGCTACTGAATTTGTTATTGGTGCAACGTTTGTTGCATTAGGCGCTTCAACCATCGACATTCTACTGGGTTTATTAATAGGTAACCTGTTAGCAATGTGTTCTTGGTGGCTGATTACTGCACCCATTGCAGTAGAAACCCGCTTAAGTTTATATAACTACTTAAACAAAATCGCTGGTAACTCAATGACCAAGCTCTATAACTGGGCTAACGTGGTTATTTTTAGTGTTATATCGGCCGCCATGATCACGGTATCCTCCACCGCCGTGCGGTTTTTGTTTGATATACCTGCGCAACTTGATTGGTATCCAAATAGCTTTTGGTTTGTAGCCATTGTTTTAGCTGTTGGCTCTATTGTTGTGTTTGTTGCGATGTATGGCTTTTCTACGGTTGCTGACTTTTCGAAACTGTGCGCGCCGTGGCTATTTGTTATATTTATTGCAGGTTCGTTCGCGTTATTCCCTGAGCTTTCAAATCACGTATTAGGTTCTACCTCTTTAACTAGCTTTAGCGACTTTATGACCATAGGCGACTCCTCCATATGGACGGGCACCAATGCCGATGGTGAAAAAGGCATTGGCCTATTAGAAGTGATTGGCTTTGCATGGGCTGCTAACTCAATTACTCACTTTGGTTTAATCGACATGGCTATTTTTAGATTTGCTAAACGCAAAAGCTATGGCTTGTTTTCTGGCGTGGGCATGTTTTTTGGTCATTACTTAGCGTGGATCTCTGCCGGTATTATGGGCGCAGGTGTTGCGGTATTACTTAAAACAACTATTTCATCACTTGATCCGGGCGATGTTGCATACCATGCATTAGGTTGGACTGGCTTTGTTATTGTAATTATTGCCGGTTGGACTACAGCTAACGCAAACCTTTACCGTGCAGGTCTTGCAGCACAATCTATATTTGTTAATCAATCACGTGAACGCACAACCGCTATTGTAGGTGTTGTAACCGTGATTATTGCGTGTTTCCCGTTTGTATTTTCACAAATGCTTCCGCTACTTACCTACGCAGGCTTATTAGTTGTGCCAGTAGGCGGCATTGTGTTTGCTGAACATGTGTTATTTCCTAAAATTGGCCTAACACGTTACTGGGCTAAATATAAAAACATTACCCGCAGCGTACCGGCTATAGCATCTTGGGCGTTAGCGCTTGTGTTTGGCTTTGGTTTAAATGCTATTGATGTAATGTCGTTTTACTACTTGTTTATTCCTACGTGGATTTTCACAATCGTTATTTATACGCTTTTAGCTAAAAAATACGGCGCCGGTGAAGATTACACACAAGAGATTGAAGCAGAAGAGCAAGAGCAACGTGATATTAAAGAATATCAAGCTGCTGAAGCTAAAGACATTCCAAAGCCAGTAATTGACAGCTCTGTATTTACCAAAGTACTTAATGCGGTTTCTACGGTTTCACTGGTTATTATTTTTATATTTGCCAGCCAGGTGATGTTTTTCAGTGAAACTATGAGTATGTACAGCGCTAATAAATCGCAATTCGAAATAGCCTGTTTTATTTGTACTGTTATTTATTTTGTTACTGCGTACTGGTCGTTAAAACGCCATAAAGTACTCAATACAGCATCGTAATTACTTATCGTAATACAGTATCGTAATTTATATTTTATTTTTGTTTAGTAAGGTCGCACCATGACGCAACATCAACACACTGACGCTCTAGTTACAGGGCTAAACCAACAAAGCTTGGCTCAATTACCAAGCCATGTTGATACACCAACCTACGACCGTAGCGCAGTTAAAGCCGGTATTGTTCATATTGGCGTGGGCGGTTTTCATCGTGCTCATCAAGCGGTATATGTTAACGAGCTTTTAAAAACCCCAGGCTCTGAGCAATGGGGCATATGTGGTGTTGGCCTTTTAGAGGGTAACCGTGGTCTGCGTGATATTTTAAAGCAGCAAGATTACCTTTATACGCTTACTGTTAGACACCCAGACGGTAAAATAGATAACAAAGTAATTGGCTCAATGATCGACTTTTTGTTTGCTCCAGAGGACAAACAAGCGGTAATTAATAAGTTAGCGCACAGCGATACTAAAATTGTGTCGCTTACTATTACCGAAGGCGGCTACAACTTTAACCCTGCAACGGGCGAGTTTGACTACAGTAATCCAGATATTATTAACGACATTAATAACCCGAACGACCCAATTACAGCGTTTGGTTACATTACGGCTGCGTTAAAACTGCGTAAAGAGCAAGGCTTAGGCGCATTTACAGTGCAGTCGTGCGATAACATTCAGCACAATGGCAACGTAACACGCAAAATGCTTTTAGCCTTTGCTACAGAGCAAGACAAAAACCTAAGTGAGTGGATTGAGCAAAACGTATCGTTTCCAAATGCGATGGTTGACCGTATTACACCTGTATCTAAAAAGAGTGATATTGATTACGTGGTTGATGCATATGGTGTTAGCGACGAGTGGCCAATTACCTGTGAGTCGTTTACACAATGGGTAATAGAGGACACCTTTAGTGACTCTCGTCCAAATTGGGATGTTGTTGGTGCTCAGTTTGTTACTGATGTAACGCCTTATGAAACCATGAAAATACGTTTACTTAATGCAGGGCATTCTGCACTTGGTTTGTTAGGTTCAATCCATGGCTATGGCACTATTGACGAAACGGTATCAGATGAATTATTTGCCACATACCTACGTGCTTTTATGGATAAAGAAGTAACCCCAAATCTTGAACCACTTGAAGGCATTGACCTTGAAAGCTACAAAGATACGTTAATAGAGCGTTTTGCTAATCCTAATATTAAAGACAGCCTAGCGCGTATCTGTAGTGAAAGCTCAGCTAAACTGCCTAAGTTTTTAATTGCCACTATTAACGAGAACCTAGTACAAGGTCGAGATGTATCACTGGCAACGCTTGTTATTGCAACTTGGTGTTTATACAGCGATAAAGGTTTAAGTGAAAACGGCGAGCAACTTGAAATTCAAGATGCGATGCACAAAGAGCTTAATTCTTACGCGCAAGAGACTCGAACTAGCCCGATTGCATTTTTAAAGTTAACGAGCTTGTTTGGTAAACTTGAGCATAACGAAACGTTTACTGCTGAGTATAAAAAGTCGATTGCTGCGCTGTATGCACCTAATAGTAAAATTAAAGCCATTATGCAGGCTGTACTTGAGCAAAAGAGTAACTAATTATGAGCATTTTAATTAATCATAAATCAGGCGAAAACGTAAGTGTTAGCTGTTTTGGCGAAGTGCTGTGGGATTGTTTTGATTCAGGTAAACGCTTAGGTGGCGCGCCACTTAATATGTGTGTGCGTATTAACTCACTAGGCATTAAAGCCGATATGATCAGCGCTGTTGGTAACGACGAGTTAGGCGCTGAGCTACTTGGCGAAATTACTAGCAAAGGCGTAAGCTGCGAATACATTGCTATTAATAGTGACAAAAAAACTAGCACGGTTGAGGTAACACTCGACAGTGGTGGCTCAGCTAGTTATGAAATAGTGGCAGACACTGCGTGGGATAATATAGCGCTTACTGATGAGTTACTTAGTAAAGTTAAAAGTAGCGATGTATTTGTATTTGGCAGCCTAATTGGGCGAAGCGAAGCGTCTTTAGCAACATTAAATCAACTAGTTGATGTAGCAAACTTTAAAGTGTTTGACGTAAACCTACGTGCACCGCATTACAAGTTAGAAACACTTGTAGATTTAATGAATAAAGCAGACTTTATTAAATTAAACGATGAAGAGCTATACGAAATAGCAAAAGCGATGGGCTGTAAGTTTCATTCGCTTGAACAAAATTTAGCATTTATAGCACAGCAAACAAATACCGATTACTTATGTGTAACCAAAGGTAGCCACGGTGCTTTATTAACAATCAAAGGCGAGAATTTTTATAATTCAGGTTATTTAATTAGCGTAATTGACACTGTTGGCGCAGGGGATTCGTTTTTAGGTTCGTTAATTTATCAGCTTTGTAGCAACGACGACGCGCAATATGCCGTTGACTTTGCATGTGCCGTTGGAGCAATGGTCGCCGAAAGTTCTGGCGCAACACCTACTTTAACGCATCAACAAATTAGTGAGTTTATGAACCCACTTTAAAAAACATTGTGTGTGAAAGCGGTTATAACGTAAAAGTTTAACCGCTTTTTTTGTGCCCAAAATAAGACGTGTGTAATAAATATTCAATGTGGAGCGTTAAGTGTGCAGGTTGCGTAAATAGTGGCTTATATCGATTATTGTATTAGCTAAACGTCTTATTGTTTGAGGGTTGAAGCTTTGTTATTGTTCGTCGATTATTCACGGATTGAAAAGGCGGGGCGACACACAATGCGCTCTATAATACAAATACAAAAAGAGAAACGTGCTTTATGATCATCTTTTTTATCTGCCTCACTATTTTAATACTGGGCTATAAGTTTTACAGCCCATTTGTTGAAAAACAAGCCGGTTTGGATTCAACTGCTGACACACCACAAAAACGCTTTAGCGAAGGTGTTGATTACGTAGCTATTCACCCTGTACGAGCATTTTTAATTCAGTTTTTAAACATTGCTGGCGTAGGTCCAATATTTGGCCCAATTTTAGGTGCTTTATACGGACCAGTTGCACTAGTATGGATTGTACTTGGTAATGTTTTAGGTGGCGCTGTACACGACTTCTTCTCAGGTGTAATGAGTATAAAAGAAGACGGTAAAAGCCTACCAGAAATCGCAGGCCATTATTACAACGTCGTATTTAAAGGCTTTATGCTTGTATTTACTGCCATGCTACTGTTTTTTGTAGGTGTAGTATTTATTATGAGCCCTGCAGGTTTGCTAAGTAACCTTGATTTCTTTGAAGGTACAATACTGGCAAATAATACCTTTTGGGTACTCGCTATTTTAGCGTATTACTTTTTAGCGACCTTGCTACCAATTGATAAAATCATTACTAAGTTTTACCCAATTTTTGGTGCCCTTATGATTGTAATGACAGTGGCAATTGCTATTTCATTACTTATTAATGCGCCGCACTTACCGGTACCAAGTGACTTTTTAGCTTACTTTGAAGCTGATCACGCTCATGACTTTTTAGAGCCAAATCCAGATGGACTACCAACATGGCCATTGTTATTTATAACAATTACCTGTGGTGCTATTAGTGGTTTTCACTCTACTCAAGCGCCAATTATTGCGCGCTGTTTAACTAACGAAAAATACGTACGTCCAGTTTACTACGGCGCAATGATGTGTGAAGGTATTGTAGGTTGTGTATGGGCACTTGCTGGTATTGCAGCGTTCCCAGATGGTTACGCGGGCTTAAAAGCATTGCTTGATCAAGGTGGTCCAGGTTTAGTTGTTAACCATGTAGCTAACAGTTACTTAGGTGTATTTGGCGGTATAATGGCAATTATTGCAGTAGCCGTTTTCCCAATTACTTCTGGTGATACAGCGTTCCGTTCATTACGTTTAACAGTTGTTGATGCGTTTAATATTCCGCAAAGTTTACGTAACCGTTTATTAGTAGCGGTGCCTATACTTACTATTGCTTACTTTATGACGAAGCTCGATTTCTCATTAATTTGGCGCTACTTTGCATTTTCAAACATGCTGCTTTCTACAAGCGTATTATGGCTTGCCACTAAGTACTTGTTTGACCGTGGTACATTCCATTGGATTGCGAGTGTTCCTGCTGTTATAGCAACTGCGGTAACGGTTTCTTATATTGGTACTGCCGCAATTGGTCTTAACTTATCAAGTGATTTAGGTAAACCTATTGGTGCTGTAGTAACAGTGATTGGCTTAATTGTTTTAGCTATTGTGCACTCTAAGCATAAAGTTAAACCAACAGCGGTTTAATAATCACATAAGTTATTTCAAGCATTAAAAAATCGAGCTATTCATAATGAATAGCTCGCTTTTTTTGTGTACTAAATTTAGGTATTACTGAGTTGCAAGTTCAAAGTAACTGTTATCGTCGAGCGTTTTGCTTATCATCATAGCGCCCTCAAGCAAGCTCACTGTTTGAATAGCCGCTTTAGTAGGGTTGAGTTCACCATTAGCTAAATGCGCAGCGCTAAGCCATGTTAAATTTTGATTAAAAAAGCGTTTTACTTCAAGGCGTACTTTATCTGGAAGGCTATCGCTTTCGGCTCCTAGCAAACCACATAAACACATTTTACGATCGGTTACTAATGCACTTCTAAAAAGCTGAGTGTACACATCAATAGGATTTTTACCGCTTGCTTTAAGCTCGTTTGGCTCGCCTAACGCAGCTAAAAAAGAATTAGTATATTGATGAGCAAGCTCAGCACCTAAATCGGCCTTAGTCGGAAAGTGATAGTGCACACTGGCGCTCTTAATTCCAACTTCGCTTGCGAGCTCTCTAAAACTAAAATTACTGTATCCGCCAAGGCGCACCTTGTTTTCAGCTGCTTTTAATAACGCTTCTTTTTTACTCACTTTTAATATTTTCCTATCTGCAGTAATACCAATTTTATTAAAACATGATCATTGTATCGCATTAAACAACTCACTAACTGCGTTAAAAATTATTCATATAGAATAACTAGATGTCATAATTTTCGCCTTGTTGTTATTGCGCTATTTTCTTAGCGCAATAATAGATCACTTATTTAATGCAATTGGTATAGCAAAATTATCGACCTGTAGGTAGTTATTTACAAGCGTTTTTATTTTTAAGCAACCCCCTAATTTTATTATGAATTAAGTTAAATCCTATAAATCAGAAAAATTTAAACGTTGACTTAAATTTAGTTTAATATTATAAATTACCTATCGGTAGGTAGGTTGCTGCCATTAATTCACTTTTAAACAATAAAGATAGAGATTGCTATGAAAATTTATGATGTAGAAAACTTTCCAAACCCACTTCGTGTTCGTATCGCTTTAGCTGAAAAAAATGCCACTGCAAATGTTGAGTTTGTACCTGTTGATTTATTAAATGGTGAGCACAGAACAGAAGCCTTCTTAGCTAAAAATCCATTAGCAGGTGTGCCCATATTAGAGCTAGATGACGGCACGTTTATATCAGAAAGTACCGCTATTACTGAGTATATTGATACCGCATTTGAAGGCCCATCTTTAATGGGTGGAACCGCAAAAGAGCGTGCAGTAATTAACATGATGCAAAAACGCGCAGAATCTATGGTGCTTGACGCTGTGGCAACTTACTTTCATCATGCAACTGATGGCTTAGGTCCAGAGCTTGAAACGTATCAAAATGTGGCTTGGGGTGAAAAACAAGGCGAAAAAGCACGCCAAGGGTTTAGCTATTTTAATGATGTACTAGCGCAATCGGTGTTTGTTGCTGGTGAACAATTTAGTATTGCTGATATTACATTGTATGCTGGTCTGGTATTTGCTGGATTTGCACAAATAGCAATCCCGAATGAGTTAACCCATTTAGTTGCATGGCAAGAAAAAGTAGCAAAACGCCCAAGTGTTGCGGCTTAATTAGGTTATTAGTTTAAAATTTAAGTGGAGTTACGGTTAGGAGCCAAATATGAAAATTGCTGCCGATTTTAGTAAACGAGTTGTTGTACATAGCGAAACGCTCCCGTGGGTTGCATCGCCAATGGCTGGTGTTGATAGACGAGCGCTCGATAGAGTAGGCGACGAAGTTGCTCGCGCAACGACTATTGTTCGTTATGCACCTGGCAGTGAATTTTCGCCGCATGTTCATACAGGCGGTGAAGAGTTTGTTGTGCTTGAAGGGGTATTTCAAGATGAACATGGTGACTTTGTGGCAGGTTCTTATATACGTAACCCACCGCAATCAAAGCATAAACCGGGGTCTGAAAATGGCTGCGTTATATTTGTAAAGTTATGGCAGTTTCAGCCAGATGATCGAACGCACGTGCGTTTGCAAACAGACTTGATGCAAAGTACGGTGCATCCTAGTTTTAAAAATGTAGCCGTAACCCCTTTATACCAAGACGACTTTGAAGACGTATGCTTGTTGCACTTTAAGCCTAACGCTTGCATGGTTATAAACGCAAAAGGTGGAGCAGAGTTCTTAGTACTAGAAGGCTCATTTGATGAGCAAGCCGATACCTTTGTAAAAAACAGTTGGTTAAGAGTGCCTATTAATAGCTCTGTTAACGTTAAAGCGGGAAGTAATGGTGCAAAAGTATGGCTTAAAACGGGCCATTTAACTGATGTAGAAAACCAGATATCTCGCGTACAAAATGCGTAATTGAGTCGTTAATTTGAGATTATTTATTGATTTAGTTCAGGACTAATTAATTTTAGAAGGTGTACTTTACCACTCAGCCTATTTAAGGAGAGCAGTAATGGTACACACAACACATGGTTTATCGATTGGTCTTGAACGTGCAGGAAGAGAGTTTTTTTTAAAACTTAAAGCCGTTGGTACGCTTACTCACGACGATTATAAAATAATTACCCCAATGATAAACTCAGCTCTTGGCGAAGTTAAGCACCCAGTCGTGAACGCCTTAATAGATGGTAGCGAACTTGAAGGTTGGGAACTACGCGCAGCGTGGGATGACTTAAAGTTAGGTGTTAAGCACTCTAAAGAATTTAAAAAAGTAGCTATTTACGGTAATAAAGAGTGGCAAGCTCGAATGGCAAAAATAGGTAACTGGTTCATATCGGGTGAGGTTCAATACTTTGAAAATGCTACCGCAGCCATAGATTGGCTAGATGAATAGCTTGATTGAAAAAATTAAATTAAAGCACTCTTATAGAGTGCTTTTTTGCTCTATGGGTAACATTGTTAGGTAGTTACATTCGGTTTATTTCAATTGTTAATACTGCTCTATTAAAATACACTCATTATTATTGAGCAAACTACACATTATAAAAACAATGAAACAAGTACTTACCTTTATTACATTCCTGATATTTTCTACATCAATACATGCAAAAGATAACAACATATTCACGCCGGTTAGCGATCTTTTTTTGGCTGTTTCTAACGTTGATCACACGCAAATGCGTGCGGCCGTTGATGATTCATTTCTACTTTTAGAGCACGGTGAAGTGTGGACTATTAATGACTTTATAAATGTTGTTAAGCCTTCTGACTTTATAAGAACTAATTATTTTAGTGTTATAAATTCGCGTGTAGTGGGTGATGTTGCATTTATTAATTACTGGAATAAAGCCAATATTAAAAGCACCGAAAGAAGTATTGATATTTATTGGTTAGAAAGTGCCGTTGTATCAAAAGTGGGCGACAAATGGTTGTTATCGCAAATGCACTCTACTCGGTTACCCCAAGATGAAATACCAAAAGGTGTCACTTTTATAAAGCAATAGATATAACTCTAACTTGAAGCCCCGTAACATGGGGCTTTAATCATTTAAATTACATCAGCCAGCACAGGTAATGCCGGAAATGCCCCTTTAGCTAAACACGCTTTAGAGCCACATTTAAGAGCAAAGTGCAGGGCGCCTTTTACGCTCGCTTTATCATTTAGTTTATCTGCTAGTGGTAAATCACTTCCTAAGTTATTTAAGTAGTATAAAACCCCCGCTATAAATGCATCACCCGCGCTTGTTGTATCTACGGCGTTTATTTTTGGTGCCGATTCGTTAAGTATAAATGCGCTGTGGTAAACCGTGGCAGGCTCTGGTCCATCGGTTAAAAACACCAGTTTTACTCCGGTATTTAATAGCATTTGAATGTATTTTTCACCGCTTGTATCGCTATGCTGGGCTAAAAAATTAAGCTCATCACGCGAGAGTTTTACTATGTCACAATAGGTGTAACAAGCTTTTACATTGCTTGCTATATCGTTTGTGTTTTCCCACAAGCTGTAGCGTAAATTTACATCAAAACTGACGAGCTTATTATTCGCTTTTGCAAGTTTTAGCGCTTTAACCGTTGTGTTGGCAATTGCTGATTCGGTTAATGTGTTTGAACAAAAGTGTAGTGTGCTTATTTCTTGCCAATTTATATGCGCTAAATGCGCCTGGGTTAATAGTACATCGGCTGTATTATGGCGATAAAAGCCAAAACTACGCTCGCCGGTTTCATCAAGGCTTACTATAACCATGGCGGTTTGTGAGCCTGCAATGGTAAATAAATAGTCTGTATTTACATTGTATTGCGCTAATGCATTACTTAATTGATTGGCAAAATGATCGTCCCCTCTACCACCACAAAATGCAGCTTCACCTCCGAGTTTTGCATAGCCAACAGCTACATTGGCAGGTGCGCCACCTGGTATAGGTAAATAGGCCGAGTTATTAGCATCTTGTGGCAGCATATCAATTAATAGCTCGCCTAAGCACAGAAGTTTGGTCATTTGGAATATCCTGAAAAGCCTAGCAAGGCTAGGCTAAAAACGTGAAGGGTGTTATTTATTCATACTTTAAAAGGCGCTACAGTGATTACTCACCGCAGCGTAATACACACATTTAGTTAAAAGCGTATTTTAAAGTTACCGACGTTGTGCGGCCGTTAATAGTACGGGCACGAATAATATTGTTTTCAGGTACTGAGCCTTCTTCTGCTTCAGTGATACCTACTGTATCAAATAGGTTATTCACATTAAGCGCAATATTAAGGTTTTCAGATAAGTCATAGCTTACAAAGCCATTTACCTGTGTGTAGCCGTCAAATTGTAGATCGTTATTATCTTGAGCGTATGCATCGGTAGTACCAATGAAACTTACCCCTGCAGCGCCTTTTTCATAGCTGTAACGTGCCATTAATGAGTAAATTAAATCGGCTTGACGACGTGGCGTATTACCTACCACATCTGGGTTAAGCGCATCTTTTGCTATTTCTGCATCGGTCCAGGTTAAATTACCGCGAAAATCCCATGCATCAATAAAGTAAGTAGATTCTATTTCAATCCCTTTTGCTTCGTATTCACGGTCAAAAAATGTTTGTGATGTTGCTTCAAAATTTTGCTCTTCAGTTTCGGCAAAAAACGCAGTAGCAAACACTGATAATGAATCAAAGCGCTTTTTAACACCAAACTCAAATTGGTTCACTTCATCAACAGCATCTTCTTTTGCAACAGAGCCGTCGGCGCGTACTTTACCAAATAAAAGACGGTCAGCATTTGCGCGCCCACCTTTACTTATGCGTGCAAACGTAGCAAGGCTTGGATCAATTTGATAATTAGCACCAATTGAATAAGAAGAATAGTTCCAGTCGTAATTTACTGGACTGGCGTTGGCAATATCAATACCTGCAACGTTTTGCTCAGGGATTGATATTTCACCGTCGCGGTTCATATCTACAGTTGATGTTACAGCACCTGCATAGTTACCGCGAGCTTCGCCACTGTCGTAACGGGCACTTGCATCAATGCTTACGTCGCCTAATTTAGTAGAGAATGCAACGTATGGTGCACGCGTGTCGTACTCTGTGTCGTAATCGCGTTGGCAACAGTTTCCCCAGTAAGGTGTGCCATATGCATATAAACCATTTTCTGAAAATTCAGTACCGTCAGCTGCAGTAACATTTAATAATGCTGCATTGTCGCCTTTAAGCTCCATAAGGTATGAATTCCATAACCACGACATAGCAATGTTTTGAGTTGACGCGTAATAACCAAAGGTAATGCTGGTATCATCATCAAACGATTTAGTTAGTTTAAAGTCGTTAACTAGCGAATCGAAGTCGTTCATTGTTACGTCAAACGTATGAATTCGCATAGCGAGGTCGTCGTTAAATGCAGCGCCCGTGTTTGCGTTACTGAGTGTTGCGCCTACACCACCAATACTCTGTGCAATAGATGATGCGCTGCCAACCTCAGCAGGAATAAGCGAGTTAAAGTTGCCGCTTATTGATGATTTACGAAAACGGTTTTCGATACGCCAATCGTTATCTAAATCAAATACAGCTTCAAAACCAACAGAGTCAACCTTTGGATTCATACCATCGCGGATATCGCCGCTACTGATTTGGTTTTCACCATTTAAACGTACTGTTTTAGTAAATAACGCTGAGTGAGGTGTGTCTGATTGTGCATCAAAGCCAGCAATAGAGTCACCATTTGAGTACATTGGCATAGGAAGGTAGCCAACACTCTTATCGTCTAAGTGTTTGTAATAAAGGCGCACGTAACCGTTGTCGAAATCTTTAGTAAGGTTAGCTTTTATTTGGCCACCTTTATTAGACGTGTAACCTGTTTCGCGCGGGCCTTCGCCTTGTCGAACAAAACCACCAACATGAAAACGCACGCTATCGGTTAAGTAAGTGCCGTATTCGAAGTCTGTACGAACGCTGTCGTAATCTAAGCCAAGTGTTGTAGACACACTGCCAGATTCGTTTTCGCCATTTTTAGAGATAAAGTTAATAATGCCACCAGGTGCATTACTTGCTGCAGTAGATGCTGAGCCACCACGAATCGATTCGATAGTTTGCACAGTGTTATCTAATCGCATAAAAATATCTGAATTACCAAAAGCGATATCACCGTATTGCATTACAGGTAAACCATCTTCTTGTAATTGTAAAAATTTTGCACCGCCTGAAGCAACTGGCAGGCCACGAACAGCAATATTTGCATTGCCTTCGCCACCTGTAGATTCTGCACGAATACCAGGGATTATTCTAAAAGCCTCGGCTGTTGAGCGAGGAGTAGACACTTGAACTTGTTCAAGTGATACGCTACTAACTGATACGCTTGAAGCCAT
Source organism: Pseudoalteromonas sp. GW168-MNA-CIBAN-0100 (assembly GCF_040309225.1). NCBI lineage: Bacteria > Pseudomonadati > Pseudomonadota > Gammaproteobacteria > Alteromonadales > Pseudoalteromonadaceae > Pseudoalteromonas > Pseudoalteromonas sp. GW168-MNA-CIBAN-0100. The sequence goes on from NZ_JBEOOL010000035.1 coordinate 46,081, forward strand.
GATTGTTGTTCGACGTGGTACGCCGGTTACAACAATTGTTTCAAGACCTTTGTTTTGTGATGCTTCAGGTGTTGCTTGGTCTGTTTCTTGTGCGTTAACGCCTTGACTTACGGCAAGTGCTAAAGCGCTGATTAAATATAAAGGTGTATTGTGTGTTGTCATGTGAACGCCTCGTTGTGTTGAACCCAGTAGGATTTGTTGTTTTTACTTAATCGATTAAGTAAAAATAACAAATATTTTACAATAAGCAAATCATTTTGTGTTTAATTTGCTCTTTTATTATTCATGTATTGATTTTAAAAGCCTAGATTCAAATTGTAAGTGCATAACTTGTTTTGGCTAGATTAAGTGGTCAGTTGCTCATAAGCTAACTGCTTTTT
>NZ_JBEOOL010000036.1:0-41487 GCF_040309225.1 Pseudoalteromonas sp. GW168-MNA-CIBAN-0100
CCAAAATAGGAACTCAGCTATGGTTTGTTTATCAATAAAAACAAATTTAAAAACGAGTTAATCTACAGGCTCGTTAGGCTATTTAAGGAGAGTTTCGTTGGACCCTACATTATTCGCTTCAATATTAGGCGCAGGCGGTTCAATTGCTGGAGCATTAGCAGGAACAGCTTTAGGTTACAAATTAAGCAACAGCAAAGCCGAGGTCGATGTCTACATTGATAACCGTGTTTGGGCTTACTATATGCCTTCAAATTTTGCCATGTACATTCCTATCACGGTAATAAATGAAGGCTCTCATTCCGGTACTATTACTGATTTTAAGTTAATTCTAACTTCACCAACTAAACAGAAGTGGGAGCTTTTCTGGCAAGATTTCGCTGAGGAAAACTCACACAAAGGTGAAGGTTGGGGACCAGGACGAGCTGCTAGCCCTATTTTGGTTCACGGAAAATCAGGAACTCAACATTATCTAAGGTTTGCAAGCTTAGGTAAAACTTCTGATGAACTTTCAGATGTTGCTTTGCAAACAGGTGAATATAACCTCGAAATTAAGGCGTTTGATCGCAATAGCAAAGACTTCATATCTAAGTCCTATTTATTTAATGTCGAAACAGAGGCGCAAGAAACTCTTGCTGCAAGAAGACAAAATAAAGAAGATTTAGGTACGTGGTGGTTTCCAATTCGGAGTTCTCTGCAAAAATAGCCTAACAAGCTAATTAATAAGGACAAAAAACAGTTGGCTGTTTTCGTTCCTCAACATTTTAGCCAACAATTTTTTGCCCATTATTAGGGCGTTTGGTGTTTCATGGATTTAGAGTACATCGTCGTGATCGGAGTTATTCTCATGTTGCTCTTTTGGGTTGGTGACACCTTGCCTAAAAAGTATCGCAAGCGTAGTTGCATGGGCAAGAATTGGAAATCAACATTTTCCAGTTCTAATAAAGAAGATATTCGTGAGTTTCTCTTAATGTTTACTGATGCTTTCGCATTCTCTCCAAGTGATAAGCTCAAATTCGAACCTGATGATAAGATATTAGATATTTATCGCGAATTATATCCATCAAAACTGATGGCTGATGATCTAGAAGTTGAAACATTAGCTGAATATTGTGAGAAAAAATATAGTATTAATTTTAATGGGTTATGGCATGATAACTTAACATTAGGTGAGTTGTTTTTTAGTCTTAAAAACACCTAACAAGGCAAATCAGCAGGACTATAAACAGTTGGCTGTTGCTCGTGCCTCGCTATTTTAGCCAACAATTTTAGCCTCTGTTTGAGGCGTTAGGGCACCTATTTAAACTATGGATGAATTCTCTAAAGAAATAGAATTGAAATTCAATTCGCGTTTTCCAAAATGGAAGAAGTTTGGCCGACCAACTGAATATGAAGGAGTCACTGTTTTTGAGGCTAAAGTCCCTTGCCCAAGTGGTAAGGCTGAAGAACTCTTAATTTTGGATACTTTTAATGAAGAAGTTACAGTATCTTTTGACGCCTATCACGCCCATTTTGACGACTTTGGAAACAATGATGCTTATGATGACGCTTTAGAGTTTATCCTTCAAGTCACTAGTGAAGAATGGGCAATTGTAAGTTACTGGTTAGATGAGCGATGGAATGGATCTTCTCTTTTAAAAGTAACAGAATTACCGCATGATAATTCTGACTATCCAGCAGCAAACATAATAAAAGTTAAATCATGGTTAGGTAACTTCGATAAGGAAATTAGATTTTCAGCTAAGAGTTAAAGATGCCCTAACAAACAAATAATGTGTGGGATGCGAAAAAGCCGCGCCCCATATTTGAGAAGTTATGTGCCTGAGGTGATATGAAAACTTTCGTTGCCATTTTATTTTTATCTTTGTTACCTGCGTGTGGTGTGAAATCTATAAATAAAGTGGGTTATGGCAAAATACTTGATAATGCTGTTTCTGAAAATTGTTTTGAAACCAAATTTAGCGAACTTCAGAAAGAGACAAATTATCAATTATCTGTTGTAGTTGAAAAAGCAGCTGGAAAAATTACATTTTATGATTTAACTATCGACGGCACCAAAACAGATGAAACACCTGAAGTGTTTACCCCTAAATCTTTTAAGCTATCAAAAACGTTTATGGCTAGTGTAATTAAAGAGTGCTCGGTTTAAAGTCGGCACATAACAAGCGCATAGACTCGCTCGCAAGCTCGCTGGGACAGTAATACATGGGCACTGTCGCTTCGCTTTAAGTTTTGCCCATGCATTACTGCCCGTTATGCGGGTGTTAAGGCTATACATGCTTCCGAGTATTTTAAAAAAGTCAGACACTCGTTATCAAGGTGACTTGAATTGGGAGTCATACCTAATCCAGGTTGGTGATTTCGCTGAAACAATTGATCGTGATTTTCTTAGCTCTATTTGCTTGGAACACTTTGATAGATTTAATCGATGCTTCCCAGAATTTGACATCAACAAACACAGAGTAGAAAGGGTTTCATTCACGGCTGAGCAGATCTATAGCGAGGTTCGTTACGATGATAATAAGCCTCTAGATTTCTGGTATTTCCAAGTGGATGATTATTTGAATGGTACTAGCAGGCTTACTTATCCACCACTAGAGTATTGTCTTAAAAATAGAACATGGAGCTTTTCGCCAGTGGTTATTGATCATGCATTTGGTTGTGAGCTTGGTGGCTGTCGACTTGGGCATCCGTATCACCTTATAGAAGGGACACATAGAGTGAGCTTTATAAACAGACTACTAGAATTAAATATAATTGATGCTAGTTCAACTCACGAAATGCTTATTATCAGACCTTAACAAAAACTACATTACCCCCCTCTTGTGCGGGAGTTACCAATATCCGCTCATGGCACAAAGCGGACTATCCCTAAGTCCATCCATTTAACTCCCAAGCTATAAAACCATTACTCAAAACTGATACCTTGTTTTAAAAGGTACTCCACTGCTTTATCAGTATGTGGCTTAAATGCTTTCCAACGGCCAATTGCTTTATTGTTAAGTGGTTGGCGTACTTGCATTTTACTTGCAGTAGAAACTGGTGCGGTGTTTAAGTGAAAATCTATACACTGTTCTTGCCAATCTAAGTTACAAAAGCTGACTAACTCTTTAATTTGTTGCTCGGGCTGTGCGACTAATTCTTCGTATTTTACTAATTTTATATTGTTGTGCAGGGCGCTGAAGTGCTGCATTAGTTTGTAAAAACGACTGTAAAATTTAGCGGTGTCGAGTAAATCGAGCGAGTACGCGTAGTAGGGGTTATTTATAGTAAATAGCTGGCGGTAGTTGCCAATACAGGTGTCCATAGGGTCGCGCAGCATGCAAATAATCTTAGCGTTTGGCAGTGCTTTGGTTATTAAGTCGATATAAAAAAAGTTAAACGGGAGCTTATCAATAAAGTGCTTATGGCTGCCTGTTATTACGCGTGTTGCGTTTAAATAGGTTGACCCAAGCTGATTAAAATCAAGCTCGTAGGCTTTACTGAGTGTTTGAGTGTCGAGTACATGCGGTGTTTGCGTTTGGCTTAGCTTTTTAACACTTAGGCCAAAGTCTTGTAATTCACCGGCTGATTGCACGTCGCTGTGGCTCGATAAAATACGCTCAACCAATGTGGTGCCAGAGCGGGGCATGCCTAATACAAAAATAGGCTCTGCCGTTGGGTTACCTTGTACTCGCGCTTGTGTGTGCTGTTCACTTAAGAGTTTAATATGTTCAAATAACTCAGTTGAGCTTTTATGATCAAACGGCTGTACAGCACGTTTTGCTACTTTACCTTGCTCTAACGCGGTAAAAGCCTCTGAAAACTCACCAAGATCTTGATACTCTTTTGCTAAAGCATGGCCAATATGCAGTTTTTCATCGGGGTGCGTTACTTGCTCAAATACGTTTTTTAAGCGCTCAATATGGTTGTTTTGCTTACTTACTTTAGTTAAATCACTTAATGCAAAATGACTTTGATGATGCAGCGGGTTAAGCGCTATGGCATTTTCAAAAGCGTGTTGAGCTTTATCAAATAGTCCTAAAAACTTAGCGCTTACGCCGTAGTTATAATAAAACGGTGGTTGAGCTTTGTTAGCCGCTGTAGCCAGTGTAATAGCGCGCTCAAAGTAGTTAAGTGCTTGCTCGTGAATGCCTGCTTGAGTAAGTGCAACGCCGAGTGTGTCGGCATCAAGTGCTTTAGTTATTTGTTTTAATGGCACTGATAGCGCGGTGTTTTTTGCTTTTTGTAATTCGCCAGTAAGTGCGTAACATTTAGCAAGTTGCGCGGTGTATTCAATACTTTGGCCAAGGGTAAGGGCTTTTTCGATGAGCTTTATTGCTTTGTGTATTTGCCCAACAGTTAAATTAACCATAGCTAACAAAAAATATCCATCAGCAAAGTCTGGTTTGAGTGTAACTAACTCCACTAGGGCTTTGTGTGCTTGCTCTATTTTACCTTGGTTTAGGGAGTGTATTGCGCTTTGATGAAGTTGCTTTAAATTTGGCTGCATGGTTTTGGTAATTATTATTTTGTAAAAGAAAATAAAAAGGCTCAAATAAATTTGAGCCTTAAAACAGTATTTAAAAAGTGAGACTGTTTAAAAGTCGCTTAAATTATATTTCAAATTTGTAGTTAAATTTAACACCTACCGTAAGCGGGCGATTAATGTAATGACCGTAGTTACGTTGTATGTCGGCGCCATTAGCGGATGTTATATCGGCATCTGAACGACGAACGGAGGTAACCGCGTATTTGTTGAATAGGTTATCAACATATAGGGTAGTTGACCATGCATCAGCTGTTAATTTAGCTGATATATTACTTAAGCTGTAACCTGGTAGTGTTTCGCCGTTATCACGAAGCCCTACTCTTGAAAGCACGTCGCTTTGCGCGGTTAAACCGTAGTTAATATCAAGCGTTTTGTCGTTAAACACATCTGTTTGATAGTTTACACCCATCGAAAATTGGTTTTCAGGTGAGCCAGGTAAACGGTCGCCGTCTTCTGCGCCACCGGTACCATCGGCATTAAACAAAAATGGTGCGTCTGATGTTAGTTCTGCTTTTGTGTAAGCGTACGTAGCGTAAACTGAAAACGAGTCAGATAAAATTGCACGAGTCGAAATTTCTACCCCTTTTGCATTAGCGCTGCCTGCGTTTGAAAGGTACGTTAATTGACCTATATCTGTAGCGCCAGTGATTTGCGCATCATCCCAATCTACGTTAAATAACGCGGCGTTAAAGTGTAGCTGGCTTCTAAACCATGTACTTTTAAAGCCTAGCTCGTAGTTTGTTGTGGTGTCGGCTTCATATAATAATTCGTCAGGTTTACCACAGCCTGTTTGTTGATCCTCAACAATTGGATCAGGACAAGACACTAAACCGTTTGAGCCGCCAATTCTAAAGCCTTCACTTACTGTTACATAACCCATTACTGAGTCAGTGAACTGGTATTTAGCATTAAATTTAAATAAGTTACCGTTATCGCCTGCCTCGTCTTTTTCGTATGCAACGGTGGTTACATCAGGATCTACTCCACCATACAATGTATTTGCTAGCGGGAAGTCAAAAGCCGCTTGCGACTCTATATCGTATTTGTAAAAACGGGCACCAATGGTCACATCTAATTTGTCGGTAACTTGGTAGCCAACTTCACCAAATAGTGCAGACTCAGTGACGGTACTTTTTGTAAGCTCTAAGTATTCTAATGAGTCAGGTCTTAGCTGCTCGCCACCAAAGTTATCGATAGCGAATTGGTCAAACCCAGGCGTAAACTCTCTGCTTGATGCTTCGGTTTCTGTTTTGTTGTAAAAGCCACCCACAATCCAGTTAAAGTCGCTGTCGCCTTGCGACACTAAGCGAATTTCTTGAGTGAAGGTATCTTCTTCGTCTATTTCACGGGTAAACGTTGAAAACGAAGGAAACTCTTCATAACCGTAATCTAGGCGAATAAGTAAGTCTGTTTGGTCGCGTTGACCGTCGGCATCAAAGCTTGAAATACCGGTTGCCGATACGAGCTCTGCAAAACCTAGGTCGGCTTTTAGTTCGAGGCTTAGTAATTGATCTTTTTTCTCGCGAGGCTCTTCAAAGCGATAAGCCGATTCGTATTTACCTATTACATCGCTTAAGCCGTTGTTTGCATTAAGGCTGTTGTAATGAACAATCGAGCGGCCTTCGCTGTCTTGGTTTTGGTAAAAGTAGTTAAGCGTACCTTCAAACGATTCATTTGGTTTAAAGCGTACAGAAATACGACCTGTTGTGGTGGTTTCGCCGTTGGCGTCTTTCACATTTTTAAGGTTGTTGTTAACCGCTGAGCTATCGTTCCAATCTGGATCTGGCAACGATACGCCTGGTTCGCGTACTACGTAGCCGTAATCGATAAAACCTGGGTCTTCATATACGTTTATGCTGGCGCGAACTGCAAGCTTGTCTTCAATAAGTGGAAGGTTAAATATAAAGCCGCCTTCGCCACCTAAAGAGTCACTTTCTTTTGTTTGAAATAGGTCGCCGTATACTTCAAGCGATGTAAAATCAAGCTCAGGCTGTTTAAGCATGTAACGAATTGCACCGCCCAATGTGCCTGCTCCATAAAGCGTGCCTTGTGGCCCAATTAATACTTCAACACGCTCAATATCTACTAGGCGCATATCTACCGAAACTGGAATTTCGTTAATGTAAGTAGATACCGTGCCACCATCTGACGATGGACCAGAAGAGTTTGTATTTAAACCACGAACAATAATAGGCGAGCCTGAGCGGCCACCTTGATCGGTAATTGTTAAACCAGGTACCCAGCGCGCTACATCCGCAAGCTCACTGATATTTTGATCTTTCATTATATCAGCATCAAGGGCTGTAATATTTAGCGGTGCATTTTGCACAGAGCCGCTGCGCCTTGTTGCTGTAACTTCGATTACTTCGAGTGATTTGTTTTTAGCTGCAACTTCTTCTTGAGCAAGTGCGGCATTAGGCAATAAAAATACGCTAGAAATAGCGCTCGAAATAGCCAAGGTTAACAAGCTTGGTTTAAACATAAAAAGTGATCCCCGGTTCAAATGTTTTACATTAGTAAATTAAGTTAAGCAGTTTATCAGGGAGTGAAGTAGCTTGGAATATTTAAATTGAATTTTAATTCACTTTTATAGAATAAATATGGTTGATATGTAGGGTTTTTATTTGGTTAATCGGTAATGCAGGCAATGGCTTAGTGTAATTAGGTACAGTTAGATTAAAAATTAAACCCTTGTTTAAAGGTAAATAGTCATTCATATTTTAAAGATGGTGTTATGACATGCTCGTTAAACAAATTATTACATTAAAATTAATATTTCATAATGTCATTACTTATACTTTTATTAGCACTATTAAAGTGTATTTTGATCCCCATTAAGAGTGTTAAGTCGCCATTATTAGTGACAGTTTAAGTTATTGAGTGAGCGTGTTTGATTGCCGCTTCGTATTCTCTTTTTTATTTTGTCCGCACTTTTTTGTGCGTGTTTTTAAGGATTAACAATGAGCCAACTATTTTCGCCTTTATCACTTGGGCAAGTAACGTTAGATAACCGTATTATTATTGCACCCATGTGCCAGTATTCAGCCAATAATGGCGCTGCTAGCGATTGGCATACTATTCATTTAGGCCAATTGAGTTTAAGTGGTGCAGGGTTACTTATTTTAGAAGCAACAGCAGTAAACCCAGAAGGGCGTATTAGTTACGGCGATTTAGGGCTTTGGAATAACGAAACCCAACAAGCACTAGGCAAAAGCCTAAAAGCAGTAAGGCAATACAGCCCTATGCCTATTGGTATTCAGTTAGCGCATGCTGGGCGCAAAGCATCGACTGAAAAACCATGGGACGGTGGTGATGCCATTGCACCTGATGATGTAAATGGCTGGCAAACGCTCGCACCTTCGGCAATTGCGTACGACGCTAACAGCCCAGTGCCAAAAGCAATGAGCCAATCTGACATAGATTCACTAATTAAAGATTTTGTAAGTGCAGCTAAACGCGCTGATGAACTCGGCCTTGATTTAATCGAGCTTCATGGTGCGCACGGTTACCTGTTACATCAATTTTTGTCGCCACTTTCAAACAAGCGCGATGACAACTACGGTGGCAGCCTAGAAAACAGAATGCGCTTATTACTTGATGTGTTTAAAGCGGTAAGAGCGGTATTCCCCAGTAATAAAGCAGTGGGTGTGCGTATTTCGGCAACCGATTGGGTTGAAGGTGGCTGGGATTTAGAGCAATCGATAGTGCTTAGTAAAGCGCTTGATGAACTAGGTTGTGATTTTATTCATGTAAGTACGGCGGGCCTAAGCCCAGAGCAACAAATACCAGTTAAACCTAATTTCCAGGTACCGTTTGCAACAGCCATAAAAGAAGTGGTTAAAATGCCTGTTATAGCGGTGGGCTTAATTACTGAGGCGCAACAAGCCGAAGATATTATTAGTGAGCAGCAAGCCGATGGTGTAGCGCTGGCGCGTGGCATTTTATATAACCCGCATTGGCCGTGGCATGCAGCTGCAGAGCTTGGCGCTACAGTAACTGCACCTAAACAGTATTTACGCTCAAGCCCACATGGGCAGCCATCACCAATTAAGTAAAACGAAGTTTTTTGTAAAAACCCAACCCGCGTTTGCTGGTTGGGTTTTATTATTTTTATAAAGTAGAGACACACATGACCCAAACAGGCGTTTCAGCGCAACCTCTTAGCAATACACTCGTTACTATTATTGCTTTGTGTTGCGGTCTTATTGTTGCCAATATTTATTACGCTCAACCTATTATTGAGTTACTTGCCCCAGAAGTTGGATTAAGTTCACGCAGTGCTAGCCTTATCGTATCGCTTACACAAATAGGCTACGCTTTGGGGTTGTTTTTTTTAGTACCGTTAGCTGATTTAGTTGAAAATAAAAAGCTTATGTTGGTCACTCTTGGTGTGTCGTTTTTGAGTTTAGTGGGTACGGCACTTGCTGATTCACCTAATGTAATGCTTATTTTATGTTTAATGATAGGTATAAGTTCGGTTTCTGTTCAGGTGCTTATTCCACTTGCTGCGCATTTATCGTCTGACGAAAAACGCGGACAAGTTCTTGGTAATATTATGGCGGGTTTGTTGTTAGGTATTTTGCTAGCAAGACCTATATCGAGCTTAATAGCCGATCACTTTGGTTGGCGCGCTGTATTTTACTTTGCAGCAGGGTGTATGGTGTTTATTGCAGGCGTAATTTATTTTGCTATTCCAAGCAGGCAACCTACCCATAAAACAACGTATTTTAAGTTATTAAAATCGCTTAAACAGTTAATGATAAGCCAACCAGTGCTGCGCCAACGTTCACTTTTTCAAGCATTAATGTTTGCATCATTCAGTTTATTTTGGACGAGCGTACCGGTTGTGCTTGCCCGTGAGTATGGTTTATCGCAATCAGAAATAGCATTGTTTGCATTAGTGGGTGCGGCAGGTGCTGTAGCAGCCCCTATTGTTGGTCGCTTGGCAGATAAGGGCTATACGCATCAGTTGTCGTTACTGGCCAAAGTAATTGCAGCAGTGTGCTTTTTACCAAGCTTATTTGAGTTACCTTACGGCATTATAGTATTGGCATTAACCGGTGTGTTTATTGATTTTGCTGTGCAGGCCAATATGGTATTGGGTCAACGTGCTGTGTACGCACTAGAGCCACAAAGCCGTGCGCGTTTAAACGCTATTTACATGACGAGTATATTTGTAGGTGGCGCAGTAGGCTCGCTTATTGCCAGCCCATTATATGAAGCGGGCGGGTGGACAGGTATTGCACTGGTTGCTACGGGCATGCCGCTTATTTCGTTGATTGGCTATTTGGTTACAACTAAAAAGCAAAGTAAGGCTGTGAGTTAAAAAGTTACCGGATACAACACAATAAAGTCACCATGTTACGTGGTGACTTTATTTAGGTTATTTGGTAGTTAATTAAGTAGCCTGTTTTTTTGCGTTTGAAAACGAGCTACCAACAGATGCAATAATTACAAGTAAAATAGCGAGCCACTGCCATAAAGTAAGTAACTCACCCAGTATAATAAACCCTGCGAGCGAGGCAATTGCAGGCTCTAAGCTCATCATTACGCTAAACCCTTGTGAAGGCATGTTACGCAGTGCAACCATTTCAAGTGTGTAAGGCAGTGCGCTTGATAAAATAGCAATACCAATACCCAGTGGGATAATTTCCCACGTAAACGCGGCGCTTTGCATAATGCCGCCGTAAGGTACTAGCACTATAGCGGCAACGGTCATACCCAATGCAACAGTGGCTCCACCAGAGCTTTGTGTGCCCGTTTTTTTACCAAATAATATATAACCTGCCCAACATGCACCGGCACCAAGCGCAAGCGCTACACCCAATGGATCAAGGCTGTCTTGGCCGCTCATATCAGGAAGCAGAAGTAAAATACCGGCAATAGCACACGCAACCCAAAATAAGTCACGTTTACGGCGTGATGAAAATAAGGCAACAGCAAGCGGGCCTGTAAATTCAAGTGCTACACCAATGCCTAGTGGAATGCGTTCAATGGCGTAATAAAACAAAATGTTCATGCCGCCTAAACTTAAACCATACACAATTATAGGAATACGATTACCCGAAGTAGGTAAGTGTTTCCAAGGTTTAAACACTAAGCAAAGTATAAAGGCAGAAAAACCAAGCCTAAGGGCTGTCGTGCCTTCAGGACCAACAATAGGAAAAAGCTGTTTTGCAAATGACGCGCCCGTTTGAATGGTCATCATTGCAAGCAGTACACACACGATAGCCAGTAAATAACTTTTTGAAGATGCTTGCATTTTTATCCTTGAGTTGAGTAACTCTATCAATTAGTTAAATTGTAATGCAGGGAGTATAAAAGCTAAACCCGCCCGATATTAATGGCGGCATAGTATCTTTTTTTAAATTTATAGGTAAGTGTTTGCGACCAAAAATAGCGCAATTAAAAGTATATTAAATAGGGCGGGTAAATAAAGTAAGAGGTAAAGTTAGCAAACAGGCGTTTGCTAACTTTAATCAGTTGGTTAAAAGGCCTTAGTGGGCACTTTTATTAACTAAGCCATCAAGCGAGTAGAGGCCTCGTTTTTCATCATTTTTGCGTTTAATTTCTTCAAGTGCGCGCGATTCTACAGCGTCAAATAAAGCATTAATTAAGCGGTTAAAATGTTTGTGCATTGCGGTGCGCGCTGCATTTGCATCATGAGATTTTAGGGCTGTATAAATAGCGGTGTGTTCGTCCATAACGCACTCGTTATTGTTTTTACACACACTGCCATAGTCAGCAACAATTTGTGGGTTTGTTAAACGTAAATCCCACAAGTTAGACACTGCAAATTCAAGTGCTTTATTGCGCGTTGCTCTAGCTATAATTTCGTGGAACTCACGGTCGGCTTGCTCAACATAAAGGCCTTTTTCCATGGCAATTAATGTTTTATTTAGTTGCTCTAGTTCTTCTTCTGTAATGCTTTGAGCAGCTAAAGCGGCAATTTCGCCTTCAATTAATGCGCGAGCTTGAGTAAGTTCAAATGCACTGATCTCTTTTGATTTTATAGATGCATTTTTTTGTTCTACTACGTAAACACCAGAGCCGGTTTTAACTTCAACTCGGCCACGTACTTCTAATGCGATAATAGCTTCTCTAATGGTAGGGCGACTTACATCAAACATTTCTGCAAGTTCACGTTCAGGTGGTAAACGACTCCCAGCAGAAAATTCGCCTTGATTTATTAAAGACTCAATTTTATCAACTATGCGCCAAAATAAGCGACGATTACCCATACTTTACCTTCATTACCTTAAGGAATAATGGCCTCTGGGGCCTAAAAGTCAAAACCAACTGTTAATATCAGAGGTTACCTTAAAATTCACTATTATGTCAAAATTCTAACGCGATGTTATGGTTAAAAACCACTATACACCAATGGTTGTATTATTGTATTACCAATTTAGTTTAAAATAATGCAATTGGCTAGCTTGATTGGTAATGTTTTTATGTGTTAGGTTAGTTTTAAGGTTATTGAATAATAAATATTGGTAATAAACCGAATTTGGGTTGTTAGTGTTAAGTTTGCTGTAGAAGTATTTGATTGCCCATGGATGGGGATCGCTATTTTTAAATGTGTTTGTAAAGTGTGTTTTGTAAAATGTGTCGTTGTACGAGAGCTATTTAAGCTTTCTTCTGGGCGTTAACTGTCGTTGGTTAACGCCCATATTTTATTTAATTAGTCGTTAGGGTACACAACCCCAAGCTGTTTGCGCGCTTCATCAAGTACGCTCATTACGTTACTGGCTAAAATATGTGTATTAACGGGTGACTCAAGAACATTTTGCTTCACTAATGCCATAAAATGTTCAACTTCGTATTTCATAAAGTGCTCATCAAACGGCTGGGATATAACCTCTACCTCACCATTATTAGCAATAAACTCCACCTTTTTGAGTTGCGATACAGCTTCTATACGTATGCGTCCAAGCTCGCCTTGTATTTCGGTTATGTTGTCGCCTTGCGATATTTTAGAGTAACTAATAACGGCTTGTTTATCTGCGTAGTTTAGTAATACATCGCCCGCACCATCTACACCTGTATCAAGTAATACGCCACTGGCACTTACGCTTTGCGGCGCTCCCCAAAGTGCAATTAATAAATACAGTGGGTAAACCCCTAAATCAACTAAAGCACCATTAGCAAACTCGGGTAAAAACGTATTTGGACGCTCGCCATTTTTATATTTATCGTAACGCGATGAATATTGACTGTACTGGCCAATATATTTACGTGGTGTGCCAATTTTTACCATTGCCTGTTGCAGTCGTGCAAAGTTAGGCAAGTGAGTGGTCATCATGGCTTCCATGTAAAGGCGCTGATGTTTTTTTGCTGTAGCTATAATGCTTGCAAGCTCTTTAGAATTGGCTGCTGATGGTTTTTCGCCAAGGACATGTTTACCTGCTTCTAGGCACATAACGGCATATTGCTTATGTAAGCTGTTAGGGGCGGCTACGTAGACAGCATCAACATTTTGATCTTGGCATACTTGCTCGATTGAGGTGAAAATTTTTGCTTGTGCATTTTGTGGGTGTTTGGCTAAAAATGCTTCGCCGCTTGATACTGCGCGCGAGCACACCCCATATAAATTAAAATCGTTTAATGTATTTGCAGCGGCTAACAGTGTGTCGCTAATAAAATTGGTGCCAACAATAACAAAGTTCATGCTCACTCCTTAGCTTAAATAAAAATAATAAGAGTGTTTAGTTTAACATCTTTTTAGTCCTATATGCTCGAGGAGAACATCCAAACCAGCGTTTAACATTAACACTTAGTGTTGCTTGCTCCTGATACCCTAAAAGCTCAGATATGGTTGATATTGTAAATTGGTTTTGCGCTAAATAGTGTGCAGCTAAAGCGCGACGAGTGGCATCTTTAAGTTTTATAAAGCTCGTATTATGTTTGATAAGTTCTCGATGCAGAGTACGCGGGTGCATACCCAGCGCAGCTGAAATAGTTTGGTTACTACATTGATAAATAGGAAGCATAGGCCTAATTAGTGCACTAACTTGGTTGGGCAATGGTTGTGTGTGTTCTTTGTTTTTTGCCAAGAAGCTTAGCGCTGCTTGTACTTTATTTAGTTCAGGGTGATCAAGCTCAAGAGTTAAATCACTTTTTGAGATTACAATACCAGCGCTGTTGCGATGCTCTATAACGTTACAACCAAAGTAAGTGTTATAGGCACGAGTATTAGTACTTAATTTTTTTGGCAAAAATATATTAATTGGTTTGCAGCGGTTATTACTCAGCTTTTTAATAACAGCCAATGCTAAACCAATGGTTAGCTCAATCACTTGGTTAATGTTCGGTAATGGTTTTAAATTAATTTCGAATGATAAAAACAAGCTTTTATCATTCTCTAAAGGGTGGGAGTTTAAGCTAAGTGCAGGGCTGTGCAAGTGAAGGTATTTAATAACCCAATTAAGTGCATCACCTAAATTAGTACTACTTTTAGCTGCTATTGCAATATGCCCTAAAATATCAAAATTTTGTCTACTTGCGAGCCTAAGGCCAAAACTAGAACAATTGAACTTACAAGCACAGTACTCTAATAGCTCAGCGTAATCTCGATAAGGTAAATATTGGTTATCGAGATTTTTAAAGTCAACGTTATTAATATTACAGTTTTGCATTATTTCATGCGGATCGCCGCCAAATTTGCTAATTAGGGTATCTATACCTTGTAATGACGTGGCTCTGATTAGGCTGCTCATGGTTAACCCCAAATAAGTGATGTCTAAAAATATCAAGTTTTATTGGGTTTTTCTATGCAATATTACTGTTAAGGCCGTTTAAAACTTTTATTAAGGTACACCATGAACAATACAACATTTGATTACATTGTGATTGGCGCAGGCAGTGGCGGCTGCGTTATGGCATCGCGATTGTCTGAGGATAAAAATGTCAGTGTGTGTTTAATTGAAGCTGGCGGCAGCGATAAAAGTGCACTTGTGCAAATGCCAGCAGGCATAGCAGCGAGTGTCCCTTATGGCATAAATAGCTGGCATTACAATACGGTGCCACAAAAAGAGCTTAATAACCGATGTGGTTTTGTGCCGCGTGGCAAAGTATTGGGTGGCTCAAGCTCTATCAATGCAATGGTTTACATAAGAGGTAATAAGTACGATTACGACCAATGGGCTGCTAATGGCAATACGGGATGGGATTTTGAGAGTTTACTCCCGTACTTTATTAAAGCTGAGAACAATAAAGCGTTTACAAATAATGAGCTGCACGGGACAAAGGGTCTGCTACATGTACAAGAGCTAAATAACCCAAGCGATGTAAACCAATACTTTTTAAATGCCTGTGCTGAGCAGGGCGTTAATTTAAGCGACGATATAAATGGCAAAGAGCAAAGCGGCGCACGTCTATCGCAGGTAACTCAGCGCAATGGCGAGCGTTGTAGTGCAGCAAAAGCGTATTTAACACCGTATTTAAACCGCCCAAATTTAACGGTATTAACCCATAGCCACGTTAATAAAATAAATATAACCAATAAGATAGCGCAAGGCGTGCAAATAGAGCGTAATAAAGAGGTTATTAATTTGCGTGCTAAAAAAGAGGTAATACTTAGTGCTGGCGCTATTAATTCGCCGCAGGTATTAATGCTTTCAGGTATTGGCCCAAAAGAGCAGTTAAGTGCACATAACATTAAGGTTCAGCACGTACTTGAAGGTGTTGGCGCTAATTTACAAGATCATTTAACGGTAGTGCCACTTTATGAATCAAAAACAAGTAAAGGCACATTTGGTATAAGCCCGCTAGGCATTGCCAGCATTATAAAAGGCTGTGTTAACTGGTTTAGTAAACGAGAAGGGCGATTAACCAGTAACTTTGCAGAGTCGCACGCGTTTATTAAATTATTTGAAGGCTCGCCAGCTCCCGATGTGCAGCTAGAATTTGTAATTGGGCTGGTGGACGATCATAGTCGTAAATTACACACTGGGCATGGTTACAGTATACACAGCAGTATTATGCGCCCCAAAAGCCGAGGTACTATTACATTAGCCGATAACAACCCGCGTAGTGCTCCACTTATTGACCCTAATTACTTAAGCCATCCAGATGATTTAACTGTAATGCTTGCAGGCCTTAGAAAAACACTCACTATTATGCAAAGCAAAGCTTTTGATAACATACGCGGTAAAATGGTCTACCCGCTTGATATAAATAATGATGATCAGCTAATTGAGTTTATACGCCAAACTGCAGATACCGAATATCACCCAGTCGGGACATGTAAAATGGGGCAGGACTCAATGGCAGTGGTGGATACTAATTTGCGAGTACACGGGGTAAGTAACTTACGCGTAGTCGATGCGTCGATTATGCCTACCATTATTACCGGCAACACAAATGCACCGGTAATTGCGATTGCTGAAAAAGCAGCTGATTTAATTAAACACGAAAAGGTGTAATTAAATAAACTGTAGTAGGGCTATTAATTAGCTATAAAACTCATTTAGCCATTGTTGCCAATCGCTTTCAAGATGTAGCATTTGCTGATGCTTTTTAGCGTTTAGATGCTTGGCTTCGTCCTCGCTTGCCATATAAGGTCCAACGCGGCAAAGGGAGCAATGGCTAGATGTTAAGTATGCAGGTTTGGTAAGACGTGAGCTTAATTCGCTAGTATGTGTATCAATACTTTTTGGGCTGAAAACGTAAGTTATGCCGCTGGTGTCTTTTACGTGTTTATCGCGGTCAACATTACGAATTTTGTAACCTTCAAAATGGCTAATATCAAATGGGATTTGGCCTAAATAATCAGCGTTTAAACCGTTATTTAAACTCCCTTCTATATTCCATTCTCGATAAGGTTTTACATCTTTTGAAGTGATGTAGCACAGCATTGGGCCATTTTTATCAAGCGCGTATTCGTTAGCGTATTTAATAAATTGATGCAGCAAAGCGCGGTTTAATACGTTCATACTGGTTTGGCGCGTGTTGTTTTCAAATGCTTCACGGCCAACAAACGCAGGTATAAGCGGAAACTGAAAAATAACCACGTCAAAGCTGTGCTGGTTTTCACTTAGAGTTTGCCAACACGCGGGATTTGTTACATCAAAACTATTAAGTACCTCAACGTTATGCGCTTTTAGGTTACCAAGTGCATTGTGCTGGTACTTTTGCTCAATAGTAGTTTGGTCATCGTAAGTGGATGCAAGCAAAGCTTTTGGCGATAGATGAGTGTAAATAGCGTTCGAAAACGATAAATCGCCATCGCCTACGGTGAGTATTCGCCATTGAGGATTTAAATACATATTTTATTTAGCGTTTATGTTTGTAGCAGTATTATTTATATCGCTATTTGTTTGTGAGTCTTTTGCTAGTAAACGATGAAACGCAAGTCTGGTTTTTAATCCTTCGATTGCGATTTGTTTAATAATAAGATTAAAGGTAATTAAAATGGCAAAGGCAATATGAATAGGGCCGTGAGTAAACCCTGCATCTGTATCGTAGAGTGTTAAACCGAATAGCAAAAATAAGACGACTAAGAAAATTTCGAGTAATTGACTTGAATAAAAGCTTAAACGACCTTCGCTTTTATGATCTTTTTTAATGCGAATAGCACAAAAAAATGGGATCACTTTGATTTTAAATGCAGCGTTTTTTTCTACGTAGTTTTCGCCAAGTTCGTCGAGTTGTTGGCGTAGTTGGTCAATCATGGTGTGTCCTCAAATAGCAGTGCGCGGATATTACCTTATTACCACGCAATATTTAAGTTTACAGCTGCTATTTAACCTGAACTCTGGTTAATAGATTTGCTAACGCATTGAATTATGGTGATATTTAAGTTTATTTTCTCTAGCCAGAGATTTTCTGTGAGAACAAGGCGAATTTACGCGTCAATAGCGGGCCTATTGCAAGTAAATTCAACGCAGTTAGCGCTGAAAATAGCTGCTTGAGATAGATTTATTATCCAGAGCTCAGGTTACTTAGGGTAAATACTCATACCAATAGTAAGGATATGACACACAAACACAACAGAGGTAAGTACTACACGCATTTTTTGATAATCTTTATGATAGGTTTTCCATTGCGGCGTGGCTTTTTCAAATATAAGTACTAACCAAAAACTAGCACCTAGCCAAGCCAGTGCCCACTCTACAGGTAAAAATGATAAAAATGGAACTGGGATAACAGGTAATACCGCTTTAATTGCATTGCTATAGCTTTGCTCTCCGGCGCGCCACAAGCTACCTGCCATAAATGCTAAAATGGCGATACTGTAAAAAGTAAAAAACTCTAAGTTAAGGCTATTACTGCCAAACATAAGCGGCCAACCCACACACCCTAAAAACGGGATTAAGCCTAAGTAACCTAGTTGTATGTGGTTAAAAAATTTTTCCATTACGGCGTGCCTTATATTTAATGACTTATTTGAAGCGCGGCTATTGTAGCAGTATTGCGATTAGCGATCTTAATAATTCGCCAGCGTTTACAATCCAAATAATGCTTACGATAACAGGGATTATATAGTTCAATCCAAAAAACCGATTGTTTTAATCTAAACAATCAATTTTATTTAATTATCCATTAGCCTTATTGTATTAACCAAGCCAACGCAGAAGGTCGTTTTAAACGAGAGCGTTGATTACTTTTTAAATACATTAAATATAGATGAGGAAATACCATGAGCACTTCATTAATCAATACAAAATTACAACCATTCAATGCAACCGCTTACCACAACGGTGACTTTGTAGAATTGTCTGAAAAAGATGTTCTAGGTAAATGGTCAATCTTCTTCTTTTACCCAGCAGACTTTACATTTGTATGTCCTACTGAACTTGGTGATGTTGCAGATTATTACGCACAACTTCAAGAAATGGGCGTAGAAGTTTACTCAGTATCTACTGACACTCACTTCACTCACAAAGCATGGCACGATACGTCAGACACAATTGGTAAAATTACTTACCCAATGATTGGCGACCCAACAGGACGTATTACTCGTAGCTTTGGCGTAATGATTGAAGAAGAAGGCTTAGCACTTCGCGGTACATTTGTAATGAACCCAGAAGGTGAAATTAAAATTATTGAAACTCACGATTTAGGTATTGGCCGTAGCGCTAAAGAACTTGTTCGTAAAGTACAAGCTGCACAATACATTGCAACTCACGACGGTGAAGTTTGTCCTGCATCTTGGCAGCCAGGTGAAGACACACTTGCACCTTCACTAGACCTAGTTGGTAAAATCTAAGTATAGATTTATTCCTACTATAAGGGCAGGTAACTGCCCTTAAATCACCGAACATCCGTTTGTTGGTGCCTCCTATATCAATATACTTGTTTAAGCACATGCATTATTTGGCATGGGAGGCTTGCTGTTTAAATTTTCCTAAAAGGGTTAAGCCATGTTAGATAACAACATAAAAAATCAATTAAAAAGCCATTTTGAATCGCTTACTCAACCTGTTGAGCTGCTTATTGCCTTGGATGACAGCAAAAAATCAGCAGAAGTAGAAAGCTTAGCGAACGATTTAGCCTCACTGAGCGATAAATTTACGGTAATGAACAACCCAGATACAAGCGCGCGTCGCCCGTCAATGGTTGTACATTCACCTATTAAAAACACTCATATTACGTTTGCAGGCGTACCTATGGGCCACGAATTCACAAGTTTAGTGTTAGCTCTTTTACATACTGGCGGACACGCAAGTAAAGCTAAAAGCGAAGACATTGAACAAATACAATCGCTTACTCAAGAACTTAACTTTGAAGTATATATAAGTTTAAGTTGCCAAACGTGCCCGCAAGTAGTGCAAGCACTTAATACTATGGCAGCGACAAACAGCAATATTAAAGCGACCATGATTGATGGCGCATTATTTCAAGACGAAGTAGAAGAGCGAAATATTTTAGCTGTACCGGCTGTATATTTAAATGGCGAACCATTTAGCCAAGGTGCACTAAGCCTTACCGACATACTCAATAAAGTAGATAGCAAAGGGGCACAGCGCCAAGCTGAATCGCTAAGTAAAAAAGATAAATTTGATGTACTTGTAATTGGTGGCGGGCCTGCGGGCGCATCGGCTGCGATTTACTCAGCACGAAAAGGGTTAAATACAGGTCTTGTTGCCGACAGATTTGGTGGACAAGTTGCAGATACATTAGCAATAGAAAACTTTATTTCGATTAAGGCGACTGAAGGGCCAAAATTGGTTGCCCAGCTTGAAGAGCACGTTAAAGAATACGATGTAGATGTAATGCATAATCAGCGTGCAGCGGCACTTGGTTATAACAATGGCTACGAAATTACACTAGAAAATGGCGCAGTACTCAAAGCTAAGTCGCTCGTACTTGCCACTGGTGCACGCTGGCGCGAAATGAACGTACCAGGGGAGCAAGAATATCGCGGCCATGGTGTGGCATATTGCCCACATTGTGATGGCCCTTTATTTAAAGGTAAACCTGTTGCCGTAATTGGCGGTGGCAATTCGGGTATAGAAGCGGCAATCGATTTAGCTAATATTGTGCAAAGCGTTACGGTACTTGAATTTGCAGACACACTACGTGCTGATGAAGTGCTTATTCGTAAAGCTAAAAGCATGGCTAATATTACCATTATCAAAAGTGCACAAACTACCGAAGTACTTGGTGATGGTAAAAAAGTAACTGGCTTAATGTACACAGATAGAGTGTCGGGAGAGAGCAAAGAGCTTGAACTTGCCGGTATATTTGTACAAATAGGCTTAATACCAAATACCGAGTGGTTAAAAGACAGCGACCTTGAATTAAGTAAATTTGGTGAAATACTGATTGATGCTAAAGGCGCAACGTCACTACCAGGAATTTACGGCGCGGGGGATGCAACCAATACTCCGTTTAAACAAATTATTATTGCAATGGGCAGCGGTGCAACAGCAAGTTTAGGTGCATTTGATTATTTAATTCGTCACTCTGAAGAAGCTGATCAAAGCGCTGCTTAATGTAATTAGTAAAAACTCTCTTGATATAACAGCAAGGCTACACCCATAGCTGTTTGTTAACCCAAGCCGCCCTTCTCCAAAGGCGGCTTTTTTAATGCTTAAGAATTAGCACACGATTTAATCGCACCCACCGCCAGAATCACCGCTGCTACAATTTGTGTGAGAGTGCAATGAGTTACTGCTAGAGGAAACTGATGAGTCACTGCCAGTATAAGCGGATGATCCACGTGATGACTTAGCACTGATAAATGTAACTAACAGCAATACGCCAGATACGATAACTATTGTTATTGATGAGCTCCATTGCCCAGTGGAAACGGCTTTAAATACCGCAACAATAAGCACTGTTAGCAATATAGTTCTAATTATGTTTTTAATTTTATATCCTTATTTAACCAATTAGTTAGCTATAAAGGTTAGCTAATTTTAGCTGTATGCTCAAGCGCGTTAATAACTGCTTTTTCAAGTATGGGTAGTTTAAAAGGTTTTGATATAAACATATCCATACCGGCTTGTTTGCAGGCAAGTTTATCTTGTGATGAAGTATTAGCAGTTATAGCCACTATGTAGGTTCCTTCACGCGAGCAGATTTTTTCTGATCTAAGCTGCTTTGTTGCCTCAAATCCATCGAGTATGGGCATTATGCAGTCCATAAAAATAAGGTCATAATGCTTTTGGCGACATTTTAATACAGCATCTTGGCCATCAACTGCAGAGTCGGCTTTAATATTAAGTTTGCCTAAAGAAGCGTGAAGCACCAACCTATTAATATCGTTATCATCTACTACAAGCACTGATAGTTCACTGCCATTGATATCTAACGTTGATTTAAGGCTTTCTTGTTTTTGTTCTGTCCCTTTCTCAATAGGAATATTTACTAAAAACGTAGTGCCTTTATTAGGTGTACTTTTTACCTTTATTTTTCCGCCCATATATTCAACAAGCTCTTTTACTATTGCAAGGCCAAGGCCTGTTCCACCTTTTGAATTCTTAGCATCTACTTCTTGAGAAAAAGGAGAAAACAGTGATTCTAAAAAGCCTTTACTCATTCCTCGGCCTGTATCAGACACTTCAATATTTAAATTTAGCTTAGCTTTTACTTTAGAAAGGCTTGTGTTTAGTGTAACTGAACCATTTTCAGTAAATTTAAGTGCATTACTCAGTAAGTTAGAAGCAATCTGGCTAAGGCGTGTGTTGTCGCTAAACGCCCAGCAGTTGTCATCAATTGTATTATTTACTTGTAGCGTTACATGCGTGTTTTTAAATAGAGGTGTATATAAAGAAGTTAAATCGGTAAAAATTGTTTTTAGTAAAAAGTCAGTAGGTTCAAGCTTTAGCTCACCATGATTAATTTTAGAAAAATCGAGCACTTCGTTAATAATACTAAGTAAAATATCGGCGCTTCTAAGTCCTATTTTAATTTTTTCAGCGCGAACTTCTTCACTGTGTTCATCAACTAATGTGGTTAGCATACCTGTAATGCCATTCAGTGGGGTTCTTAATTCGTGGCTGATTTTAGCAAATAGCATGCTTCTGTCTTCAAGTAGGCGCTCTGCTTGAGCTTGCTTTTGTTTAAGCTCTTCTCGTAGCATTACTGATTCGGTTACATCTTGGCAGGTGCCAAATAATCGGACACATCGGCCTTCATCAAATTCGGCCTCACCAAAGGTAGCCACCCATAAGTGTTTATTTTTAGCGGTTATAATTTCAAGCTCTAGATTCCATTTTTTGCCTTTTTCTATGGCTAATTCTACCGCGCGAGTAATGCCTTCACGACTTGGACCTTCTTTATAAAACTCGATTGCAGAATTCATTTGCGGTTGAAATTGTTCATCCACTTCATGTATGAGGTATGTTTGCTCGCTCCAGGTAATTTTATCGGAGACTAGATCAACCTCCCACGTACCTATATTTGCAACGTGCTCTAACTTTAATAAAGTATTACTATTTTTTATTAGTTGTTCTTTAGCTTGGGTGCGAGCAAATTCCGATCCAAGCCATTGTGCAAATAATTCGATGTAGTCGTAAGCATCATCGTTAAAAGCGAGGGAGTCTTTTGCGGATGAAAAGTTAACGGTGCCAAATATTTTATCACCAATTTTTATTGGCGCGCCAATATAAGACTCTAACTGAAAGTTTATATAACATGGGTGGTTTGCAATTGCACTTTGAGATGCTTTATGAAAGGCAAGTGCAGAGCCTGCAGCGAGCGTATGTACGCAATAGGTGCCTTGTAATTCAAACACGGTACCGGGTAAAAGTGAGTTGTCAGGGGTTTTGGCATATAAAACGGTGTAGCTGTTTTTATCTACTTTACTAATAATACCTAGCTCAAGGTCAAATACTTCTAACCCAAACACTAAGAGCTTATTAATTTTATTTTCAAAATCAAGAGATTGATTAGAAACTATATCGTGAAAACATCGTAAAAAATTCAAAAGAAAACACCCCGTAAGCTTTTGTTCAATTTATATAATACATAGGCCAATTAGGGCATTGGTATTAGTTTAAAATCCAGTTTAGCAGTTTTAATTACTAATAACTAAAATTGATACGTATTAAATTTTATAACCTTATGTTTTTATGAACTAAGTTAGTGGTTTATTAATAGTAGTAGGGCCTGTTGACCTTTCAGGATTAAAAATTGTCCCTAGGCAGAACCCAAAGGGCAGCGCATGTTTGGCATTTATGCTGCGTTATCGCCTATTTATGGGGAATAACCACACTACATAGGCTCTGCCTTGCCTAAATACCAAGCAGTCTGCTGCAAATTTAACCTCGAAAGATAAACAGGCCCTTGTATATAGCGCAGCATGCCGCCGAGCATATAATACTCAGCGGTATACTTTTAATACGTTGAATTTGGGGTATATTGCGGGTTGATATCGCCGCCTACTTCCTCTGGGTCAACATCGTTAATAAGCAGTGTTTCACGTACAGCTTCAATGTGATCAAGTACGCTTTGGTAGCGCTCGCCATATTCATACTTTGTCACTTCAATCGCTTTAGGCATGTAAGTAAAAGCTATTTTTAGGGCGTGGAGTGCTTCTTCGTTTATTTTTTCGCTCATAATATTCTCTTATGTGTAGGCTATAGCTAATAAAATAACACCAAATACGATTCGGTAAAGACCAAAACTAACAAAAGTGAAATTTTCTAGAAAGCGTATGAATAGTTTAATAGTAAAGTAAGCGACTATAAAAGACGTTAAAAAACCCACAGTAAGGGCAGTTAGGTCATCTAAGCTAAACAGTTGGTAATGTTTAAGTAAGTCGTACCCTGAGGCTGCTGCAAGTACAGGTAAACCAAGTAAAAATGAGAATTCAGCGCTGGCTTTTCGGTTTAAACCACACAACATGGCACCAACAATAGAACTTCCAGCACGACTAGTCCCTGGAACTAACGCAAATACTTGTGCTACGCCAATCCAAAGAGCTTGTTTATAAGTAACTTGGGTTACATCGGTAGTTGTGCAGTGAGTCTCTTTATAACTGCGCTCTAATAGTAAAAAAATCACACCGCCTACAATAAACATAACACCTACTACCTGTACGCTAAACAGTGTTTTTATTACATCACTAAATATAAAACCAATAATACCCAAAGGAATAAATGCAATGGCAACTTTCACCCATAAATTGAAATGTTTAGGGCTAAACTTGTCTTTATAGTTGGCTAGTACCGCTAAAATGGCGGCAAGCTGGATAATTACTTCGAAGGCGAGGTTAGCATCTGTTGGTTCAATGCCTAACCACTTTGACGCTACAATTAAGTGCCCAGTTGATGATATGGGTAAAAATTCTGTTATACCTTCAATAATACCTAAAATAATCGCGTTAATTATATCCACGGTTTACTGCTTCCTGAAAAATTAAAAAGCCCGAACTCGGCTTAACTGAAATGACGCATTACTGCGTACCTAAATTACGAGGCGTAGCATAAAAGCTCTTAAGGTAAACCAACAGTGTTTTTAAACTTAATTTGTTTAATAAATTGCATTAAGCATTAAATGCACAATATAATGACAATTGTTATCATTTGCATGTGCTGTTTTGTATATGTTTGGGCAAATTTATTGAGCGAATAATGAATAATAAAAAAACGTTTACAGCTACACGGCGAAGGCACTTAATTGCGTGTGTATTAGCGCTAGTTACAGCGGTAATAATGATTCCGGGTATGACAACCTATTTACCGTTTCAAATGAATGAACAAATATTACTGCCTATTTTACTCTTTCCTGTTATTTGGACTGCGTTGTTTATTTATGCGTATTTGGCGCAAAAAGTATGGCAACCTTTTGTAGTAATGATTGCATTGTGTGTATTACATGGTTTATTGAGTTTTTGGGCGTTAACGCAGGGGCAGGGATGAAGTCGATTACTTTAAAAAAGCTATTTTTATTACATAGCTGGGTAGGAATTATTACTGCGGTACTGCTATTTATTGTTGCATTTAGTGGGGCGTTAGCAGTTCTGTCGCGACCTGAGTTAAAAATATGGGCTAATCCAGAACTACAATCTAGCCAATACGTTGCCAGCGCGCAAATTAACCGACTAGTAAACGAATACCATAAAAAAGTACCTAGTGAATTTGGCGAAAACATTCATGTGTTTTTACCAAGTGGGCATAACTTTCATTTGTTAACGTTGGTATTTGAATCTCACCATGGCGATGAAAATTACGACCAAGAGGTGGCCAGAGTATTTCAATTTCATCCCGATACGTTGACGCTGGAAAATACTTACTATGGGCCTAGTAAAGAGTTTTACGCCAATAAAAAAACGGATGCGCCAACTTATATAGGTGAATTTCATGCAGATTTGCATTTAGGGCGACCAATTGGGTTAATACTCACTGGGTTTTTAGGTTTAACGCTTTTAGTAAGTGCAGTGACAGGCTTGTTTATTCATCGCAAATTGATAAAAGAGCTCTTTACGTTTAGGCGAGATAAAGGGTTAGATATTGCAGTAAGCGATGCTCATAAGGTTATAGGTATTTGGGGCAGCGTATTTAATATTGTGATTGGTTTTACAGGATCATTTTTAGGGCTCGCGACCATTATTTTACTACCAGCAGCTGCGTTTGTGAGCTTTGGTGGCGATCAAGATAAGTTAATAGAAACGTTTACCGCTATTCCTGAGCCTGTAGTTAGCCACATTAAGCAACCTACAAAAATAGACACTATTTTAGAGCATGCTCATAGTCGTTACCCTGAAGCAATAATTAGGGATGTCACAATAATGGCGCATAACGATGCGAATGCGCAGGTATATTTGCGTTTGTTAGGTGGCGAGGCTGTTGCTTCTCAGTTACTGCATTATCAGGGCAATGGTGAGTTTGTGCAGTCGATGAGTAGTTTTGGTGATATTTCAGGTGTTTCGATAAAAGTAATTGAGTTGATGTTTCCGCTGCACTTTGGGAACTTTGCAGGAGTGTTTGTAAAATTACTTTGGGTATTGCTTGGCTTAAGTACTGCGCTTTTACCTATTTCGGGCATGATGATGTGGCTAACAAAGCGC
The DNA here is from genome assembly GCF_040309225.1 of Pseudoalteromonas sp. GW168-MNA-CIBAN-0100. Lineage (NCBI taxonomy): Bacteria > Pseudomonadati > Pseudomonadota > Gammaproteobacteria > Alteromonadales > Pseudoalteromonadaceae > Pseudoalteromonas > Pseudoalteromonas sp. GW168-MNA-CIBAN-0100. Next base: position 25,992 of record NZ_JBEOOL010000036.1, read on the forward strand.
ACACGTGGTAGTAGCCCTTCACTGAGTATGCAGGCATATGCACGCTGGAATCGTTTTATTATTGGCAGTTGTGGCGGTTTGGTATTAGCAAGCTTTGTGCTATTTCCTATGCAAGTTTTACTTAATTATAGCGTTGTTGGTGTGGCGCAAAATAGCTTTTTTGGACCCGTGTTCTTTTATACGTGGTTGGCATGGTTACTATTAAGTGTATTACCCATAGGTTATAAAAACTACTTTAAGCTGACTCTTTTACTATGCGGCGCTTCGCTTGCTTTGGTGCTGCCACTTAATATTTTACTTGGCGTTAGCAATGTTATTAACCTTAATAGCTCGCTTGTCGCGGTAGTAGATATAAGCTTTATGGTGGTGGGTATCGTGTGTATGTTTGTTGCCTTAAAAATAAAAAACACACAAAAATTACAAGTTGAGGTACAACCCGCATGAACGAGCTACTAATTACAATTGCGATGGTGAGTTTACTACTCATGATGCTCAACCTACGAAAAAACACACTTACATTAGCGGCTAAAACATTTTTAAGTGCACTGCTATTTGGTTTAGCGCTGATATGTTTTATGAGTGTTTACGGTATTTTAGGCGGTGCAATATGCACCGTTGTGGGAGCTATGTTAGCTGGTTTACTAACCGCAGTTATTGCGGGTAAAGCACCGCAATTATTAGGTTAAATAATGCAGTTATTTAGCTAAAAAGGCCTTAGCAGTATCAACTCCCATGTTGTAACCACTATTAAGTATTTCAAACTTTTTAGTGGTACGCCCAACTTTAAAATTAGCCGGTGGTGCAATGATATTGATTTTGCAGTCATTTGGTGGATCTATAATAAAATCGATAGACTTATTATAAAAATCAGCCCTGTTTAAGGTCGTTTGAATTAATGCTGGATAGTTTTTATACATTTTTTTAGTAAGCCAAGGTGCCTTACTTGATTTTTTACGATAGCCTAAACATTGAGACAAAATAACGGTGATTTCGCGTGCGCCCATTTCGTAAGCTTTTATTACCGGAATTGAATCAGCAACACCGCCATCGGTCATCGCTATGTCATTAATAATAGGGTAGTCACGATATGCAATGGGTATAGCGCATGATGCTTTTAATTGATGCACCATATCGGCGCTGGTGGCTTTTAAATAATGTGCTTTGCCTGATTCGATTGCCGTAGATACAATATAAAACTCGTGTGGAGTTTGCTCAAAGACCTCCGTATGTAGGCGTATTTCGCGAATTGTTTCTTGCCATAACCAATCTAAATCAAATAAATGACCACCTTTAATAAAGCGCGCTAAATTAATAAATTCAGGACGGCATGAGTAGTCAGTAATCACTTTATAATTTCGCATTGGTTGTTTGCATAAAAATGCGGCTATATTAGTTGCCCCGGCTGAAACACCAAAATAGCGTTCAAACGGCTGATATTGCTGTTTTAAAAACTCATCAAGCACACCTGCGGCAAATATACCGCGCATTGCACCGCCTTCAACGACGAGTGTGTTTTTATTATTGTTGTTCATGGTCAATCCTTTTTATTAAATTTGATGTTATCAACTCAGTCTAAAAAATGCGATAGAGATTACTAAATGTGTTGATAAATTAAAGCCAGGTACACATCGCGAAATTCACTGTTTTCTGGTAAGGTTTGGGTTACAAGGCTTTGTTAATAATAAAGAATAAGTATTTATGTTTGACCCTAGCGTAACCATTTTTGAAAGCACACAGAATCAGCTTGCAGAAAGTCCTCTTTGGCACCCTATGCTGAATACTTTTTTTTGGGTCGACATAAATAAAAAATTACTTTTAAGCAAAAAAATACACAGCGAAAGCCAACCAAAAACAGTTAATATGCCCGATACGCTCAGTGCAATAGCGTGGATTGATGAGCAGCACTTGTTGCTAGGTACAAGCACTGGTTTATATAAATACCATATTAATTCGAGCACTCGCCACCTTATTCTTAATATTGAAAATACACAACTAAATAGGCGTTCAAACGACGGCCGCGCTGATCCATGGGGTGGTTTTTGGTTAAGTACAATGAACGTAAATGCTAAAAAAGGTTACGGTAAAATATACCGTTATTATAAACACCAGCTTAAAGCCGTTGTAAGTGGTTTGAGTATCCCAAATGGATTGTGCTTTGATAAGCCACGTTTACGCGGTTATTACTGCGACTCTTTAACGAGTTGTATTTATGTATTAGATTTGGATGAGCAAACTGGCGAACCTTGCTCTGAGCCACGTGTTTTTTATCAATTTAATAACACTGATGTTGACCCCGATGGCTGCGTAACCGACCAATTAGGTAATTTGTGGCTAGCTGTTTGGGGAATGGGGTGTGTTATATGTTTATCCCCAGGCGGTGAGCTAATTAAAACAATAAAGCTTTGTGCAATAAAACCGACATGCACCGCATTTGGTGGTGAAAATGCTGAATTGTTACTTGTGACATCGGCATTTGATGAATCGATTAATAATACTGTTAGTGAACAAGGCGCTGTATTTCAAATCTCAGGCATAAAAAACGGGCAGTTTGAGCCGCCCGTTTTACTGTAATTTATTATACACAGTGCTTGTTTTAAAGTGATGATTAGCTTTTAGGCTTAATCCACATAACACCCACTTCTTTTTTGGTTACTAAAACCTCAGTACCGGCGCTAATTGGTTGCTCACTTTTGAGTTTCCAGCTAATACCTGAATATTGATGTGTAGTTAAACCTTGTTCTGTTACATCGCTAGTAAGTACAAAAGTAAGTTCAGCAAAATCACTATTCACTTGCTTCTTATCTACGCGATTTTGCATTTGTTTTAATGGTTTCCAAAGTGCAACGGCCAAGCCAGCTGTTACAACTGCATTACTCCAAAGGGCTGTTGTTAATGAGTCAGGCAAAATACCAAAACTCATTAATAATCCTGTAAGGAATAACGATAATCCAAAAAACAACAAAATAAATGTAGAAAGGCCAAGTACTGCTACTTCTATTATTAAAGCAACAATACCAAGTACCATAAGTGTTTGCGGTAAATTTTGCGTAATAAAATCCATACAAACCTCTTTATTTAGTTATTAACCCAGATGCTTTTTATTTAAGCTATTAATGATTGCCATACCTTGGGCAACCATTGAGCTTGCATCTGTCGCGTTGTCTGGTAGTAATACAATTGATGATTCACGAGCAATAGCTTCTTTAGCCGCGATTGCTTTAGTTGCTAAATCTAGCTGAATTGCTTTTTGACCTTGCTCTGTATCTGCAGCTTCACCTATTTTAATAAGTGCATTTGCTTGTGCTTCTGCAACTGTAGTAATAGCTGTTGCTTCACCTTCAGCGCGTAAAATTTGCTCGGCTTTGTCGGCTTCAGCAGCAAGTACTTGTGCTTGTTTTTTACCTTCAGCAACGTTGATATTTGCTTGGCGATCACCTTCTGACTCTAAAATTTGAGCTCGTTTAACACGCTCAGCTTTCATTTGTGCTTCCATCGCTTCCATAATAGAGTTAGGCGGCACAATATCTTTAATTTCGTAGCGAAGTACTTGAATACCCCAAGGCTCAGATGCCTGGTTTATAGCTGCAACAATGTTGGTATTAAGTAAATCACGCTCTTCAAATGTTTTATCAAGCTCCATTTTACCTAATTCTGAACGCATTGTTGTTTGTGAAAGTTGTACAACTGCAAACGTATAGTCGTCAACGCCATACGTTGCTTTGTATGGGTCTAGTACTCTAAAGTACAGTACGCCATCAACTATAAGTGAGATGTTATCTTTAGTGATAGCTGACTGCGATGGTACATCTTGAGCTTGTTCTTTTAAGCTACGATCAGCCGAGATTCTATCAATAAATGGAATAATAAAGTTGAGGCCGGCTTCTTTAGTTGATTGGTATTTACCAAAACGTTCGATTAACCAGGCGCGGTTTTGTGGTACAAATTTAACGCTACTTTTTAAAAGCACGATAACAAAAACAAGTAAAAAAGCCTCAACAGTAAAAACCATATCGAGAATTTGTGTGACTGGATCCATTTAAACATTCCTTATAATAATTAAACGCTGAGTGGTTGTATTGTTTATAATTTCAGCGTGTATAGATTATCACTACAGCGAACTTTTAACCACTAAAACTCACTGTAGCGCGCCGACTTAGTCGGTTTTTTAAAAACTGGCTATTTTATTTCTGCCTGTTTCTTTTGCGTTATAAAGGGCTATGTCGGCGTTAGTTATTACTTCTTTAGGTGTTGTTTTTTGATTGGGTATAAGGCTATAAAATCCAATACTCAAAGAGAGGTAATTACTAGCACTTGAAAAATTATGTTCAATTGCGAGTTCTGCGATTTTTTCCTGAATAAGAACAGCAAACCTTTGACAATGATCTGTGTCGACTGCAGGTAAAATTATCGCAAATTCTTCACCACCGAAACGAGCGGCTAAATCACCTTCACGTTTACAAAGATCATGCAGCGCTTTGGCAACTCGTTTTAACACTTCGTCTCCGAGCTGATGCCCATAGTTATCGTTATAACGCTTAAAAAAATCAATATCACACATTATTAAACTAATGGGTTCTTTATTACGTGCGCCGCGCTTTATTTCGCATTTTAAAGTTTGATCAAAACAGCGTCTGTTAGCAATGTTTGTAAGGCCATCAGTATTAACTTGTTTGTTAAGTTTATGATTGGCATTAATGAGTTGCTGTTGAGCTTGTTGTAGCTCTTGCTTATAATTTAAATTTTTGAAAGCATTAGCAAGCATTTCACCTACTAACCTTAGGCGAATAAGGTCTAAATCAGTCCAGTTTCGCTTTTGAACAACGCAATCACAGCCTATAAAGCCAACGAGCTCTTTGTCATAACGTAACCCGATGCAAAGTACTGATTTTATTTTTTGTCGCTGAAAAATTATTTTTTCGCTCGTTGCTTGGATAGGTAACAACGTTACATCGTTAACTCTAAATAAGTGAGTACGGGCCATTAAAGTAAAAAAATAAGGGAGGTCGCTTTTTGGAAGGTCCTGTAAGTCGTCTTTAAATGCTTGTATATCGTTATTTACCCATTCGTGAGTGTTATTTATTGTTTTACCGTCCTCGGCAAACTTAAATAAATAACTTCTATCTGCGTGGCATACGGTACCAATAGCTTTTAATGCATAGTTGATATGCTTATCAACGTCGTCGTTTTGAATATCAATTAAGTCAGTTGATATGTTCGAAATGATATTATCAAAATCATATTGTTCTTCGACATTGTTATTTAATATATCAATGATAATAATTGAATGTGAGTTAGGTAATTTTGCAAATTTTACATTGAGTAGTAATTTAGATGTTTGTTTTGATAAAGCAAACTGGCATTGATTATTTGCTGTAAAATAGTCTAAGAATAGATCTTCGATTAACAGTTCTTTTTTACTGTGATGATTGGTCAAAGTGATGTGTGCAAAATCAATTTTATTAAAATGTGATTGGTCTTTTAAGCCAAACAAGTCCTGTGCTTGGCTGTTAACTTTAAATATATTTTCATTGGCATCATAAAGTAATACACAAAACGGCAGTAACTCCAAGTTTCGCCATATTTCATCTGATAGGTTATTACTCACTCAACTCTCCATGTGTTTAAGCCACAATTAAATTGTTATCTATTGTATTTTTTATTGTTTTTACTTGGGCGTGTTAATCGTCCTTAGATCGAGCTCAAAGGGCAGCGCATGTTTTGTATTTATACTGCGTTATTGCCTATTTATGGGGAATAGCCACACTACATAGACTCTGCCTTGCCTAAAAAACAAAAATACTACTGCAAATTCAACCACCGAAGTTCAACAAGCCCTACTAATTATTAGCACATTTTTTTTGATTTACTAAGTTTTTAGTGCGTTTGAGGGCGGTACGTATTATAATTGATACTGTATATCATTACCCTTTTCTACTCTAATCCATCTTTGGTTTATTTGCACTTTAAGTATAGGTTATTCAAGCATTTCATGACAGAAATCACTACACACCAAGCTTCTCGTCGTCGGTTACTTATTGCGCTAGCAATTACGTGTTCGTTTATGGTAATTCAGGTTATAGGTGCTTATTATTCTAATTCGCTTGCTGTACTTGCCGATGCGGGGCATTTGTTTGTTCACAATAGTTCGTTATTCATCGCACTGATTGCATCAAGTCTCGCTATTCATTTTGCTAAAACCTATAACGATGGTCATCAAAGAGCCGAGCTTTTGGGTGGTCTGGTGAACGGATTTTTATACCTAGCAATCAGTTTAATTATTTTGTATGAAGGTGGTGAGCGCTATATACACCAGCATGAAGGAAATGAGCTGGCTATTAATAGTTATTTAATGTCGGTTATTGCTGCTATTGGTTTTTTGTTTCATGGTGCTGCTGCATGGGTTTTATATAAAGGCCGCAAAGCGAGTATTAATGTTTACGCGGTATTTTTACATTCATTCTTTGATTTGATTTCTACCGTATCGACATTTGTGGCTGGTATTCTTATATATTTTACGGGCTGGGTTGTTATCGATATTTTATCGAGCATGTTAATCGCCTCTTTCGTGTTGTTTACCGGTATTAAGGTTATTATTAGTTGTATAAAAGGTTTACGCTTAAATAAGGCAAAACTCCCTAAAGTAGCAGATATTGAAAGTGAGATTACAGATATGGAGCATGTTCACAATGTCCATAACGTCACTGTAACGCGTAAATATAAGGGTGTAGTAGTCGGGGCGCACGTTGTACTTAAAGAGCATTGTACTATTGAAAAACACGATGAAGCATGTCGTATGAAGGTAGAACAACTGTTAGCTGAAAAATTTAATGTACGCAATAGTGTATTACAAATAGAAAGCCACGAATGCCATCACATCCATTAGTAGCATCTAATTAATATAAAAGCGTGTAATAATGATTAGCACGCTTTTAATGTTTCAAATCAAATCAAATCAAATCAAATCAAATCAAATCAAATCAAAGATATTGCTAAAACAATCGCTTTTACGTAAGTCTTTAGCATCCATTGGCCTTGCAAAGTAATAACCCTGCAGTACAGTACACCCAACCTCGGCTAAAAAGATCATCTGTTCGCGCGTTTCTACTCCTTCTGCAATACAGTAAAGATCTAGGTTTTCGGCCAACGAAAGAATGGTTTTAATAATCGACTCATCACCTTTATCTATACCAATACTGTTTACAAAGCTTTGATCTATTTTAATAACATTAATAGGAAATTGGCTCAAATAGGTGAGTGACGAGTAACCAGTACCAAAATCATCAAGTAGTAATTTAAACCCAGCAGCTTTTAAGTTTTGTAGCTGCTTGGCTGCTTTGAGTTTATCTTCTAGTAAAATACTCTCTGTTATTTCAAGTCTTAATTGTCTTGGATGAACTTGAGAGTCCGCTAATATGGACATTAGCCGCTGGGTTATGTTTGTTTTTAAAATGTGTTTAGGAGATAAGTTTAAAGATATATAAAACAATGGGTTTGCGCTTAGTATAGGTGCAATTTCAATAAGAGCTCGTTGCAATGCTTGCTCAGTAAGGAGCTCTATTAAACCGGTTTCTTCTGCTACCGGAATAAAAAGTGCTGGGGATACTAACTGGCCTTCATTTTTCCAGCGCATGAGTAACTCCACGCCATTTATTGTTTTTTCTTCTATGTCGATAATGGGTTGATAGTGATTAAAAAATCGGTTGTCTTTCACTGCATCTTTTAAATCATTTTCGAGCAGTAATTTTTGTTTTATCAGCTCATTCATTTCATCGCTAAAAAACTTAAAGTCGTTTCTCCCGCCTTGTTTAGCGTGCATCATCGCAACATCGGCATTACGGATAAGTATATCGGTGGTTACAGCATCGAATGGGTATAGAGCTACGCCAATACTGGCTGAAATATTAATAGAGAAGTCTTCAATAATTACTTTATTAGCTAACTCATTACTAATTTTTCTTACTGTATCGCGAAGAGACTGAAGCGATTTTATATTTTGAATCAGCACTAAAAATTCATCACCACTTTGGCGACCAAGTTTTGCGTTTGCGCCAAGCATACCGTTTACTCTTTGGGTAATATTACAAAGCAGCTTATCGCCAACTGCGTGGCCAAAAGAGTCATTAACAGGTTTGAACTTATCTAAATCAATAAATAATAATGCGCATTGTGTATTACTCTCATTGGCATGTTTAATCGCTTTTTCAATGTTTTGATACATTAAACTACGATTTGGGAGATGTGTTAGAGGGTCAAAATTAGCCAAATAGCGCAATTCGTTTTCAGCACGTTTTTGCTCAGTTAAATCTGTAATAACAACTACGTAGTAGCTTGCAGTATCTTTTGTTACGGCTGTGGCGCTTATATGTATTGGATGTTCGTTACTTTTTGCTGTTTTTATATAAGCATCACTTTGCCAGTTTTCTGTAGCTTTTAATTTTTTTAGAATATTTGCAAACTCTCTACATTTATCTTTACCAATGGCCCTAATAAATAATTTTGGACTAATTTTAGTGGCTGCTTGTTCATTTGAAAACGTTTCAATAAAACTGTTGTTCGCAGAAAATGGCATTAAATGTTTATCGAGTATAAGTAACCAGTCGTTTATTTGGCTAAACGCTTCACCTAAAATTTTTGCTTGTTGCTCATTAGCCCGTTGCTCAGTGATATTGGTATATATGCCAGAAACATATAGCGGCTCATTTGTTTGAGGATCGTATATAACTTGTCCTGTATCTTGATACCATAACCAATGCCCTTCTTTATGCTGTAAACGATAAGTTGCTTGCCAGTTTTGCTGTTTTTTGTACTTGAAGTAGTTTTCCCATTGGTTTTCAAAACGACGTCGATCATCTTTGTGTATTAGCGCTAAAAATTGTTCTATGTGTACGCGTACAGGTAAGCCTGTATAGCCTAATTCACTTCCTCTGAGCGTACTTACGGAAGCATCTTTAAAATTATAATCCCACACGCCGCTTTTGTTATTTTTAAGCGCGAGTTCTGTTTGCTTTTGCGAATGAATAGTGGCTCTATGCGCTTGTTCTATTGCAACTTGGCGGCTGCGGTATTGCCAAAAAATGAAAAACAACACGGCAATTATTAAAATTACATAGGCGGCAATAGCAAAGGGCGACTTCCATGGTGCGTAGGCTACATTTATTCGAATGCTTATCAGATCACTGGTTCTAAGCCCTTCTTTAGTATGTGCCGATATTGTTAGCGAGTAATTACCGGGTTGGAGTTTAGTGAAAAAGACATGATTAGATCTTAAGTCTTCGTAGGAAAGCGAAGTGGGTCCATCAAGAACTACTTTATAATACGTTTTTTCGACATTCGGGTATGCAAAGGTGGAAAAATTAACGGTTAAGCCCATATCCTCATAATCTAACTCAAGAGGCATGTTGAGATATTTATTAGGTATATAATTCAGCTCTCTCGTAAAAAGGTTAATATCTGTAATGGCTAATTTTTGATGGCTAAGCTGTTCTTGTTTTAAAAAGTCCGATGGGTCAAATACAATAGCGCCTGTGTTGTTAGTCCCAAACATAAGCCGACCATCATTTAGTGGTATTGCGGCAATAGCTGAAAATTGGTTCGTAACTAAGCCGTCTTTTGTTGAGTAACTTGCCAAACTAAGCGTATCGAGGTTTAGCTGATATAACCCATTTTTAGTGCTAATCCATAAAAAACCATATTCGTCAGGTAAGAGGGAATATATTTCGTCAGTATTAACAGCATTTTTTGAGCCAATGTGATGCTTAATTTCGTAGGTTATTGGGTCTACACCAAATAAACCTTCATAGGTACTGGCTAACCAGAGAATATTTCTTTTTGAATCTAAATAATAGTTTTCTATCGTTGTAAAAAGGCCATTCTTAGGGTTTAGAGTTTGAAAGATACGTGTTAATTTTTGTGTTTTCTCGTTGTACCTATATAGGTTTTTATTTGTACCAATAACAAATTCATTCGGGTGGCTTTCTAATGGGGTATGAAACGAGTAGGCATTAATGGGGTCTAACAGTTCTTTAAGACCTTTTATAACTCTAGATTTGCCCGTTTTTTCATCGAGTACATAATAGTTTTTATCAGTTAAAAATGCATATTCATTCGATTTTATTTGAGCGAAACCAAATATATCATATCGTATTAATAAACCTTTATTAGCACCTGTGTTTTCAATAATTTCGCCGCTTCTCTTGTCAAAAAATTGAAAACCATTAAAAGTTGATAACCATAGGTAATCGTCTCCTATTGATGATGGAAATATATCGTAAATAGCAGCATTACCAAATGCAGCTTTGGGATCGGTGGTATTGAGAAAAATATCGGTTTGTTTAGTGAGTGGATCATAACGGGCAATGCCATCATCGGTAGCAAGCCATATGATATTATCTTTGTCTTGATAAATTTTGTGGATGGTATTGTTACCAGGTAAAAGTATATGTTTAAATCGGCGTGATTTAATTGGCCAAGTAAATACGCCTTGGGTTCTTGAGGTAAGCCAAAGTGTACCAGACTTATCGATCATAATATCATTAATAGAGTTTTCACTTACATCAAACTTACTTTTATCAAAGCTTAATATGAATTCAAACTCTCCAGTTTCTCGATGGTAGCTATATAAACCTTTTTCTGTCGCAACAAATTCGCCGTAAATACTATTGATGTATTCCCATATATTATAGTCTGGGATTATGGTTGTTATATTTGAACTGTCTATTTCTTTATTATCATTAAAGGCAATTTGGTACATACCTTCAACAGTACCGACGAGTAAACCTAACTCGTCATCCACGTTTAAAAACTTTACATTTTTATTGTCTGCGGTTGTTTTCTCAGGGGAATGAAATGGCAATTCAACTAATTGGTTAGTCGCTAAGTTTGCAGTAAATAAACCACTATTAGCGCCCACATAGAGTGTATTTTTGTCGATTTTTAATGCTCGGATATAATCATCTTTGCTAGGTAAGCTTAATATTGATACAAAAAGCTTACTTGCTTTATCGTATCTGAATACTTGTTCATCTATGGCTAAATAATAAAGACCATGCTGTTCAGCTATTGCTGAAATAGGAGAGTAAAGCTGCTTTTCTTTATCTATTTGTCCAGAGTAAATTTTTTCTGTTTTTAGCGTTATTGGATCAATAATGTATGCACCTGCAATATCGGTGGAAACTATCAACTTACCATCATTTGTTTTTAATAATGCATATATGTAATGTTTATCTAAACCAAAACCGCCGTCAAACGTGGTAACTTGATACCCATCAAAACGGTTTAAACCTTGCTGAGTCGCTACCCATATAAAGCCGATATCATCCTCTTGAATGTTGACAACATAACCATGCGAGAGACCTTCGTCAGTAGAAATTCGTTGTAATTGTTGAGCATAGTTTTGTGATGCAAAAGTGCTTTGGATGCATAGTAAAAAAACAATGGTGATATGAAAAAAAAGTTTGCTCAAACGCACTTATAAACACTCTCAGTGGAAGATAGGATGATACTTAGCTAGATAGTAAATATAGCATAAGTTTTTATTTTTTAATTACAAATAATATACGTAAAGTTAAAAGCTCTATTTTCAAATAGTGAGCTAATCTATATAGATAACAGCTAATGTTCATAAGGAGAGTATAGTGGTTTTATCTAATATTGATGCAAAAAACAGCGTGTTATTAATAATAGACTTACAAGCGTTGCTTGCTCCTGCAATTAAAGACTTTCCGAATATTTTAAAAAGTACATTGCAGTTAGTGCAGGCCGGTATTATTCACGGCGTCCCGGCCTTAATAACCGAGCAATATGTCAAAGGGTTGGGCGAGACTAATCAGCAAATTAAAAATACGTTACCTAATGCTACGTATTTTCATAAAACGTACTTTAGTGCGTGTGCAGAGCCTGGCTTTGTTGATAAGTTAAAAAGCTATGGTAAAAAGCAAGTTGTTGTTGTTGGCACTGAAGCACATGTGTGTGTTTTACAAACATGCTTAGATTTAATAGAAAATGGTTTTGAAGTTATTATCGTACACGACGGAGTTGGCTCGAGAAATCCGCAACATAAAAATTTGGCGATTGAACAGCTACGCCAAGCTGGTTCGGTAATTTCATGCGCTGAAATAGTTATTTTTCAATGGACAAAAAAAGCAGCAACACCTACGTTTAAAAAAATACTGCCTATAATTAAGTAGACCGCATGTATGTAATGTAAATTAAATGTATTATTTTTTAATGTGTCGGTAGTTTATTATTGTGTTCAGTAAACTGAAACTCGTTTTGATACGTATATTGCAAACTGCTTTATAAAACAACAATGCAAACAACAATTTTAAGGTTCTTATGTCTAGTATTGGCCGGTTATTTACAATTATTTTTAGTCTTTTGTTTGTCGAATCTATCGCTATTGGCTTGTATTTCGACACATTAGCGCAGGCCTTTATGATAGGTTTGCCATTGTGTTTATTACCTATATGGCTTTTAAACACACAAGGGGACAGTCCTGTTACCCCGCATGTGGTAGCTGCCGCCATAATGATGTTTTCTTTTTTGCACATTCAACAAACTTTTGGGTTGATTGAAGTCCATTTTGAAATATTTATTTTAATGCCCATGTTAATTGTTTTTGTACAGTGGCGAGTGTTTATTACTACAATTGTATTTGTAGCTGTTCATCATTTATCTTTTTATTATTTACAAACTCAAAATACAGGGTTTTACGTATTTGACCCTGATAGGCTTGCTTTTACTACGGTGCTTATTCATGCTGGATACGCAATAGTTGAGGTGCTAGTTGCAGGCTACATCGCTATAACGTTGCAACGCGAACGTCGTGCGGGTTTATCTTTAAGTTATGCGACAGAGCAAATAATGAAAGACCCCGAAAACATTAAACTCTCTCTACGCGCTGATGACACTAAAAGTGAGGCTGTAGCAGGGTTTAACACGTTACTAGATTACTTATCTGATGTTATTAAACAGGTACAAACTCAATCAGAATCACTGCAAAAAAACTCACAAGAGCTTATTCATGTTCATGATCAGTTGGCGGGTGGCGCAGTACAGCGTACACAACAAACTGATGATATTGCTAATTCTGGCGCTCAAGTTGCTAATGGTTTTAAACTTGTAGAAGAAGAAAGTGAGGTGCTTAAGCGTCAAGTAGACCATATTACACAAGCTGCGAGCGATGCATTAAAAGAAGTACTTCAAACAGACGCTAAAAGTAGAGAGCTGCTAACACTACTTAACCATACCGAAGAAAAAATTAACCACTTAGTGGCTGCGGGTGATGTTATTTCAGGTCTTCTTAATGAGATATCAGGTATTGCCGAGCAAACTAACTTACTTGCTTTAAATGCTGCTATTGAAGCTGCCCGTGCAGGCGAGCATGGTCGAGGTTTTGCTGTTGTTGCTGATGAGGTGAGATCTTTGGCTAATCATAGTAAAGCAACAACAGATAAAATTAGTTTAACATTAAAAGATCTCGTTAATAATAGTAAAACGTCAACGCAATCAATGAGTCAGTGTGTAAGTTTTGTAGTGGATTTAACAAGTATTAGTGCTGCGATGAAAGAGAATATTTCAGCAATGAGCGAGCAAATAGCTGCAGTATCTTCAAGCTCTGATTCAGTTGCACAAGTTGTAGCTGAGCAGGCAGGTAATACTGAATTAATAGCAAGCAGTACTGATACTATGCGCCAAAATCAGTACCAAGATACGCAAATAGTGCAGCAGTTAACTGCTAAGGTGCAGTTAATAGACGTAAGTATTGATTTGTTAGAGCAAAGCATTGCCAAGTTTAAATAAATCTAACACTTTCGTATTTTCGCTTATAGCTACATGGCTTATTTGTGTTGTTGCAGGGTTAGTTTATTTTCAATTAGAGCAGCTTAAACCGTTTGATAGCTCAAAAATTTTATTGCAAAAACATTGGTTTAGTAATTTTAAAAAGCAATTAGATTGGGTTGATACTGGTGAGCCGTCTTTAGTGATTATAACAGAAAAAAACTGTGGGTGTACTATACAAGCTAAACCACATATTTCATCGTTAAATTCTTTTGCTACAAATAAAGGCATGAAGATTGTGCAAGTTGAATTAACACCAATTCTTAAACACGTTATTCCAGCTACTCCTGCTGCTGTTATTATTAACAAAGCGGGTGAATTTGTTTATGCAGGGCCGCTCTCCGAAGGTCTAGCTTGCGCCCAAGGAAGTGGTTTTGTTGAAACTGTGGTCACTAATTTAGCTGCTGGTTTTAACTCAAATCTCTTAATTACACAAACCAAGGGATGTTACTGTGTAAATAATGCATAAATAACGTATCGATAAACTAAAGCTCGCACTTTAATCAATAGTTGCGAGCTTTAATATTGATTAAATTGTAACTAAGCCATAAATACCTAATGAGACAAACACACAAGCAGCAATAGCACGTACAGTGTTTAGTGATATTCTTTTTAGCAATGCATTTCCGGCGTATATAACAGGCACGTTAGCAATTAGCATACCTAACGTGGTTCCTACTGTTACCCAAAACACAGACTGATATTGTGCGCCTAATAGTACGGTGGCTATTTGTGTTTTATCACCAATTTCTGCAATAAAAAATAATACAAAAGCGACTAAAAAAGCCCCGTAGCTATCATATTTACTACTTACAGTTTCGTCTTTGTCTGGAATTAATAGCCAAAGGCCAACGACAATAAAACTGATGTTTACAAGCCAAGGTAAGTATTCAGAAGAAAAACTATTAGTTAACCACTGCCCAAACCATGCTGATAAACCATGATTGAGTAAAGTTGCGGCTAAAATACCAAGAATAAGCGCGCCTTTATTACGAAAACGGGCGGCTAACAGGAGCGATAAAAGCTGGGTTTTATCGCCTATTTCGGCAAGTGTGACAGTGACGGTTGAGGTTAAAAAAACTTCCATTATTGATTCTTACAGGCGGGAATACTAAACCAAGGCAAACAACTATCTCCCGCCATGAGGATAGTGTCTACCTAGGTCTCGCCGATAACGCTTGCTACAGCATTACAAACTTACCATGCACATGAGGTGCAATTATGTTGATAAGTTTACTCATTACTGAGCGGGCTACTCCCCTAAGAGGCGGGCATTATTCCACAAAACTTTTGCGTGGTAAATATTAAGAATCGAATATAGTTAATTTATTCGGGAGTAATAAAGTTAGCTTTTGGCAATTAGTTGATAGTCAGGAAAGAGCGATAAGCCGTCACTCAGGTGAGTTGTCATTAACTTAGTAAGAATAAAAGGAAACTATCTCCTTTTTCATATGTGTAAATAAACTACAGTAAGCATAATATTTATAGCTGGTAATAATTTACACTATTTGATAATAATAGAAGCTCATGAAATAAGGACGTTTTCGCTCTAAGATAGGGAAAGTGTCCTTTGATAAAGCTGTTGAACTAAGCCGCTACGCGGAGATCCTATTCTGACCATTTGAGCCACACTTACCTTGGGGTTATCCCATATTTG
>NZ_JBEOOL010000037.1:0-40936 GCF_040309225.1 Pseudoalteromonas sp. GW168-MNA-CIBAN-0100
GGAGTGGTAGTTCAGTTGGTTAGAATACCGGCCTGTCACGCCGGGGGTCGCGGGTTCGAGTCCCGTCCACTCCGCCACTTGTTATTTCCTCAATAACAAGTTTATAAAATCCTTGATTAAATAATTTAGTAAAACATTCTTTGGCTATCAGCTATCAGCTATCAGCTATCAGCTATCAGCTATCAGCTATCAAACACATTCCTTGCACGAACCTGATAATATTCCTTATTATCCGTATCAATACCTATATCAATCTGCCGATGCTCTGGTTAAGTGCTTGTGCATTGCGCTGTATCCCTTCTTTCGTAACTTTGAAACTTTTACCGCAGTTAACTTAACGCCAGGTTTAACCCCAATTCGCTTAATTAAGTAATCTATTTTGATGTAAGAAAAGCATGTCGATAATAAGGAATAATTCGTTATTTAGTTGTTTTCGGCAAATGATCCTGCATTGCTCTATCTCCTGCATCCATGCAGTCGTATATCAGAGACTTTTAACACTGCTAGGCAGGCTCTAAGTATTATTGCTAATTGGTATAGTCATTAACTTTATAGTGTTGTACTTGTAGAGCTCTTGAGAGGGTTTAAGTTTTTACAGGAGTATAGAGATGAATTAAGGGTATTTAATCAATACAGAGCTTTTAGGGTTGATTAGATGTCAGAGCTGCCTGTTATACCAAACTGTATAATTATTTCAGCAATCTAACGAATTAAACTACTCCATCAGGTTGTTAAAACTTTTTATTTTGCACAAAAAAGCCAGCACATTATGTGCTGGCTTTTGGTCTATAAATGCTTAGCTTAGCTTAGTTAATTAAGCTGCATCAGCTTCTTTTTTAACGCTATTACGCGCGGCTTTGCCTGCAAGTAAGTCAGCAGGGTCGAAGTCATCAACGTTAATAACATCTAAACGAGATTGCTCAACAGCAGCTAGTTTATCAGCCTCTGCTTGGCTTAATATGCCTGCTTCAAGCCCCATTTGCGCTACTTTATCAAGCTGGAAGAATGGCAGTTTAAGACCTTTTTCTTTGCATACACGGTCAAATAATGGCTCAACAGCAAGTACGTCTTTAAGCGTTTGCTCTTGACGACCTACAAGGTTAAGCGGCTCATTTGTTAAGTATACATAGCTTGCTAAACGGTTACGCGTTTCACTAGGTACTTGTAGTAGTTGCGCAAGTTTATGCTCAAGTTGGTCAGTTGGTTTACGAACCGGGCGACCAAACGGGAATAACAATACTTTTAACACGGCACGTAGTGGAGCCGAAGGCATGTTATTAATTAAATCAGCAAGTGCACGTTGGCAATGGTAAAGGTGATCTTGGCAACTCCATTTTACTAGAGCAAAATCTTCTTTTTTACGGCCTTCGTCGTTGTAACGCTTAAGCGTTGCAGACACTAAGTATAAGTAACTAAGTAAGTCACCTAAACGTGCTGAAATACGTTCTTTACGTTTTAGTGAACCACCAAATACTGCCATGCTAATGTCTGACATAAGAGCAAGTGATGCACTAAAGCGTGACGCTATACGGTAAAACTCAGCGGTTTCGTCGTTGTACGGCACACTTGTAAAACGAGCGCCGGTAAGAGCAAGCCACTTAGTACGTACAAGGTTCGACATAGTAAAACCAATGTGACCCATTAGCGCTTTATCAAATACGCTAAGCGCTTCTTCACGGTCTTCAATTTCGCACGCACCTAGCTCGGTAAGTACAAATGGATGACAGCGAATAGCACCTTGACCATAAATAATCATATTACGGGTCAAGATGTTTGCACCTTCAACGGTAATGGCAATAGGTGCACCTTGATAGCCACGACCTAAATAGTTATTTGGCCCAAGCATGATGCCCTTACCGCCAAGTACATCCATTGCATGAATAGTTGCATCACGCATTTGCTCTGTCAGGTGGTATTTAATAATGGCAGAAACAACAGATGGCTTTTCGCCTAAATCAACCGCACCCGTAGACATGCTAACCGCAGCATCAGAGCTGTAAGCGTAACCAGCTAATTTAGCTAGTGACTCTTCAACACCTTCCATTTTACCTATAGGTAAACGGAACTGACGACGAATGCGGCTATAAGCACCTGTCGCAATAGCAATCATTTTAATGCCACCGGCAGAGTTTGACGGCAATGTAATTGCACGACCAACCGATAAACATTCCACCAACATGCGCCAGCCTTGACCAGCCATATCTGGACCACCAATAATATAATCAAGTGGTACGAAAATGTCTTTACCGCGAGTAGGACCATTTTGAAATGGTACGTTAAGCGGGAAATGTCGACGACCAATTTCAACTCCAGGAGTATCCGTTGGAATAAGTGCACAGGTGATGCCTGGCTCTTTATTGTCGCCAATTAGGCCGTCTGGATCTTGTAATTTAAACGCAAGTCCAAGCACGGTAGCCACTGGGGCAAGTGTAATGTAACGCTTATTCCACGTTAAACTAACACCCACAACCTCTTCACCATTCCATTGCCCTTTACATACCACACCGTAGTCTGGAATTGAGCTTGCATCAGAACCCGCTTCTGGCGAAGTTAACGCAAAACATGGAATTTCTTGACCGCTCGCTAGGCGCGGTAAATAATGATCTTTTTGCTCTTTTGTACCATAGTGTTGTAATAATTCACCTGGGCCTAAAGAGTTCGGTACACCAACAATTGACGAAAGTAATGTTGATTTACTTGTTAGTTTTTGAAGTACACATGACTGTGCAAATGCAGAAAACTCTAAACCGCCGTATTCTTTTTTGATGATCATGGCAAAGAATTTATTATCTTTTAGATATTGCCATACATCTTGAGGAAGGTCGGTTAGTTCGTGCGTTGCTTCCCAATCGTCCAACATGCTACATACTACTTCAACAGGGCCATCAACAAAGGCTTGCTCTTCAATAGTAAGTTTAGGAACTGGGTATTGATGAAGTTTTTTCCAATCTGGGTTACCGCAAAATAAGTCAGCTTCCCACCACGTCGTACCGGCATCAATAGCTGATTTTTCAGTATCAGACATGCTTGGCGTTACTTTTTTAAACGTAGCAAAAATAGGCTTGATGATATATTGCTGACGAAGGCCAGTAACAGAAAGAGGAACCGCGATGATCAAAAAGATCAACCAGCTAATTAAACCAAAAGCACCTGCAAAGGTACCAATTAATAAAGTTATAGCCGAAACACCAAGTGCTGTGTTCCAACTTGCTCTGTGGTAAACCGCAGTGCAAAGCAACGCGATTAGAACCAGTGTAAATATGAGTGTCATTTTTATTCCTTAATAGAGGTCAGACCACCTCACTTAGAGTAGCGCTAGTAACAGTAATTTTCAAGTACATAACGATGTTAAATTGTAGTAGAAAGTAACTTAAATACGATATTTAATTACCCGACAGAGGAACGCACAATAACTATCGTATAGTCAAAGCATTAACCGTAAGTAGTGTTAACGTAAAAATAAATAAATCTAATAGCAAAATGACACTTTTTAAGTAAGTATAGCCGTTATAGCGGGCTGCAAATTAGTGTACGCTTAATACACAAATATAACGCTATTTATTTTAATGTATGGTTTTTAAGGGTTATTTTATTAATGTGTGAATTACTTGGCATGTCAGCCAATGTGCCTACCGATATTTGTTTTAGTTTTTCAGGCCTTTTAGAGCGTGGCGGAAACACGGGACCACATAAAGATGGTTGGGGTATTACATTTTACGAAGGTAAAGGCTGTAGAACCTTTAAAGATCCTGAGCCGAGTTATCAATCTGAAATTGCAAAGCTCGTCAAAGCATACCCCATTAAAAGTGTCTCGGTTATTAGCCATATTCGCCAAGGTAACCGCGGGAGAGTATGCCTTGAAAATACTCATCCTTTTACGCGAGAGTTATGGGGGCGCGAGCTTACTTACGCTCATAACGGGCAGCTATCTAATTATCATGATTTAAAACCGCAGTACTATCGCCCAGTAGGTAACACCGATAGCGAACTCGCTTTTTGTTGGTTACTTGATAAAATTCGTGAAAAATACCCAAAGCGTCCAAGTAATATGGCGTCGGTTTTTAGATACGCCGCTAAGCTTTCGCATACCCTTCGTGAAAAAGGGGTGTTTAATATGTTATTGACCGACGGGGTGTTTGTTTTAGCGTATTGCACTAATAACTTACATTACATAACGCGCCGTGCGCCATTTGGTAAAGCAACGTTGATTGATGCCGACATGGTGGTTGATTTTCAACAAGAGACTACACCAAACGATGTAGTAACAGTTATAGCTACAAGGCCTTTGACGAATGATGAGCGTTGGCAAAAAATGGAGCCGGGGGAATTTGCATTGTTTAAAATGGGTGAGCTAATTTAGCCCACCTATTTTAAATATTAACTTTAGTTTAATTAAATTTAGTTAGCTTCTTGAGGTTGTTGTGCTGTTGCAGGCGCAACAGCTGTAGGCGCAGTAACAGTAAATGAATTCATTTGAACTTCAAACTGCTCCATACCTTTTTCGCCTTTCCACATACGTACCAGCATGTAATCCATTTCTGGCGCAAACCATGCAATTGCTTGGCGTTTATCGTTATCGTATAAACGTTTTACTTTAATGGCTTCTACATTACCGATAGGTAGGGAGATCATCTCTTTTTCAACAACTTCAAAGTTGTAGTCGCGGCGGTTACCTTTTTTGTCTATAAGCGGGAATGAAAAGCTCGTTTCGCCTTTTTTCAATCCTTCGCGCACTTGCACTTGGTATGAAATAGCATCCTGAAATTCATCAGTCCATTCGCATTTAAGTGGGTATTCGCTAGCGCTGCTAGTCACTACTTTGTTTGTTGTATCAAAATCAATTTTATAATCTTTATCTGGGCCTGTACCGGTGCGGATCATATTGTAATGATGCGGGGTAACCTTGCCATCTTTAAAGGTAAACTTTGATGTTTCTTCACGAGAATCAGAGAAAATCATCCACTCAATATTGCTGTGGTATGTTAGTTCATAAGTATCGTCGCCCATTTTTTTGAGCTCACGAACAGCCTCACCATGATTTTTACCTTTGCGTAAAATATCGTAGTTAGCTTGATATTGGGTCAATTCGCCTGCAATTAGGCTAGTTGGAAGTAAAGTGCCCGCACATAACAACAGGGCACTTATTTTTTTATTGTGAGTAGTGCGCGCCGTGTGCAGGAAGTTGTTTTTTGTCAAGAACTGCATAATCTGCTTCCATAGTAAGTCTGTGTTCACTGAACCACTTGACCACCAAAGGATAAATTATATGCTCTTGCTCATGCACGCGTTTTGCTAATGTTTCTGCTGTATCATCCTTGAGTACAGGTATTTGCGCCTGAAGAATAACGGGACCGCCGTCTAATTCTTCAGTAACAAAGTGAACACTTACGCCATGAACATCGTCTTTTGCATCAATTGCTCTTTGGTGGGTATTCAGCCCCTGATACTTAGGCAACAAAGATGGATGAATGTTCAACATTTTTCCAACATATTTTTGCACTAAGCCAGGAGTAAGAATACGCATAAACCCAGCTAATACAACTAGATTTGGCATAAAAGAGTCGATAACGTTCATTAATTGCGCATCGTACGCTTCGCGCGAGTCAAAATCTTTATGACTGAGCACTTTTGTAGCAATACCTGCTTGTCTTGCACGCTCTAGGCCATAAGCGTCTGCTTTGTTACTAATAACAGCCGCTATATGTCCGTTTATCTCGCCACGTTCGCAGGCATCTATGATGGCTTGTAAATTAGAGCCACTACCTGAGATTAAAACTACCAGACGAGTCGGTGCCATTACTTAGCACCACCTACAATTTCAACTTGCTCTTCGCCAGCTGCTGCATCTTGAATTTCACCAAGGTGCCATGCATTTTCACCGAAGTCTTTTAGCATTGTTAAGCTTTGCTCAAGTTTGTCTGCAGGAACTACTAAAACCATACCTACACCACAGTTAAATGTACGGTACATTTCGTGTGTAGTAATATTGCCGTTTTCTTGTAGCCAGTTAAAAATAGGTGGCCACTGCCAGCTATCACCTTTAACTACAGCTTTTGCTGAAGCGGGTAATACACGTGGAATGTTTTCCCAAAAACCGCCGCCAGTAATATGCGAAAGCGCATGTACGTCAACGTTTTTGAATAACTCAAGTAAAGGTTTTACGTAAATACGAGTAGGCTCAAGTAAGGTTTCGCCTAATGTTTTACCTTCAAAGTCAGCGCTGGTATCAGCTTTTGATACTTCAAGTACTTTACGAATTAAAGAGAAGCCATTTGAATGAGGGCCGCTTGATGCAAGTGCAATAAGCTGATCGCCTGCTGCTACTTTTGTGCCATCAATAATTTTTGATTTTTCTACAACGCCTGTACAAAAGCCTGCCATGTCGTAGTCTTCACCATCATACATACCTGGCATTTCAGCTGTTTCGCCACCAATTAGGGCACAACCTGAAATTTCACAACCTTTGCCAATACCTGTAACTACGTCAGCTGCTGTGTCTACATCTAGTTTACCAGTTGCATAGTAATCTAGAAAAAACAGGGGTTCAGCACCTTGAACAATTAAGTCGTTTACACACATTGCAACTAAATCAATACCAACAGTATCGTGTTTTTTTAAGTCGATTGCTAAACGTAGTTTAGTACCAACGCCATCTGTGCCTGCAACTAATACTGGTTGCTTGTAGCCTTCAGGAATTTCGCAAAGTGCGCCAAAACCACCAATTCCGCCCATTACTTCAGGACGACGAGTTTTTTTAACTACGCCTTTAATACGCTCAACAAGTGCATTACCAGCGTCGATATCTACGCCCGCGTCTTTATAGCTTAGAGACTGTTTTTGTTCGCTCACAGGTTTTCCTCAAAATAGTTGTTTTGGGTTGCTTAGAAACGCGCGTATTTTACAACAATTGCAAGGTCGCGGCTAGCTCAAATGTAATTTTGAAATAATTAACAAGGACACTTGTCCGCTGTTTGTTGTTTAAATAAACAAAAAAACGCCCGTAGGCGTTTTTTTAGTATTAAAGGCGTTAAATTAACAGCTATGCTTTTGCGGTTAATATGGCTCGAAGTGGAGCGGGGTAGCCTTCAATTGTTTTACTTGTATCGTTTGGATCTAAAAAGTCGATTAACGATTCGTTTTCCATCCAATCGGTTTTGCGTTGCTCTTCAAGCGTGGTAATAGCGCAATCTTTTATTTGCACATCTTTAAAGCCAACGCGTTCCATCCACAGTTTTAACGCTGCAGTACTTGGAATAAACCAAACGTTGCGCATTTTAGCGTAGCGGTCGGTAGGGACTAATACTGTGTTTTCATCACCTTCAATTACTAGCGTTTCAAGTACGAGTTCGCCGCCTGGGCGAAGCTGCGCTTTTAACTGTGCTAAAAAGTCGATAGGTGAGCGACGATGATAAAGTACGCCCATCGAAAAAACCGTATCAAACGCTTTAAGTTCCGGTAATGCTTCAACGCCTAGTGGCAGTAAATGCACGTTTTCGTCTGGGTTGTAGTGTTTAATTGCCTGAAACTGACATAAAAATAAATCAGACGGATCAATACCCACTACAAACTCTGCGCCTTCACCGCGCATACGCCATAAATGATAACCTGAGCCACAACCAATATCTAAAACGGTGCGGCCTTTTAATGGCTCAATATGAGGCAGGAGTCTGTCCCACTTCCAATCACTGCGCCACTCTGTGTCTATTTCAATACCGTGCACACTAAATGGACCTTTGCGCCATGGCATCATGCGTTTTAATAAATGCATGGCTTGCTTTTGCTCGCCATCACTCATCTCCCCTGGGGCGCCAATTTCTACCTTAGTAGAAATATCAACATGCGAAGTTGCCACCACTGGTAAGTTTTTAAGTACTTTTTGCCATTTAGGTAAATCGCCATGGCTTGCCTCTAACTGCCAATGTTTTAATTGAGCAGGGAGGGTTTCTAGCCAGTGACTAAGTGGGCTTTGTGCGATAGATGCGTAAAATTGGTTAAACCATTGAGACATGGATGACTCTCTTTATTTAATTGCTACCATTGAGCAAAAATTAAAACATTGATACCACACTTGAGTTTGGCTAAAACCAATATCTTGTAAGCGAGTAAAGTGAGCGCTTAGTGTATCTGGGCGCATAACGTTTTCGATGGCGGTACGCTTTTGGCTTATTTCAAGCTCAGAGTAACCATTGTGTCGTTTAAAGTCGTGGTGCAAATCAATTAATAGGTTATCGCATTGCTCGTTTTCGGCTTTAATTTTTTCGCTAAGTAGTAGCACGCCACCAGGTTTAAGATTAGCGTATATTTTCTCAAGCACGGCTTGGCGCTGTGCGTGTGGAATAAACTGCAACGTAAAGTTCATTGCGACTACTGAGGCGTTTTGAATCTCAAGCTCGTTAATATCGCCTAAAGTAACAGTAACAGGCACATCTGATTTAAAACCTTGTAAATGCATTTTACAACGCTCAACCATGGCTTGTGAGTTATCTACTGCAATAATGTGGCAATTATCAGTGCGAATATTACGACGCATACTTAGTGTTACTGCACCAAGCGAGCAACCTAAGTCGTACAGGTTTGAATTACTTTGTGCGTATTCGCCCGCAAGCTTACCCATTGTACTTACAATAGTTGCGTAGCCCGGTACCGAGCGCTGAATCATATCTGGAAAAACTTCGACTACATTTTGGTCAAAGCTAAAATCTTTTACTTGTTGCTCAGAGGCATAAATACTGTCTTTTATGGTCACGAAGGCAGTCTCTTTGTAAATAATGGCGCTATTTTAACATTTTATACTGGATAGTCAGTGATAAATTCAGTAGCTTGACTAGAATTATGAATAATAAGTATAAAAGAGAAGATTAAATGAGCAAAAGTAAGGTCATCAGCACAGACGATATATTAGCAACCCTTTGTCATTCAGTGACAGGTGTACTCACATCAGCCAGCGGTAATGGTATTAGCTACTCAGCCATGGTGCAAAAAATAACACGTACATGTATGCGACCAGATATTGGTTGCTTTGTTTTATTTGACGGCGGTTTTACAGGGCTCGTAATTACCAACTTTACTTCGCAAGCGGCGATGGAAATTTATGGCGATTACATGCGCAATATGGGAATGCCAGAAGATGAAATAGCGCATAGCCATTTATCAGACGACGTATCAAACGTACTAGGCGAGTTGATGAATCAAATTGTTGGCGACTTTACGTCTAAAGTGCGTGAGCAATTACATACGTCTATTACGCAAAACCAGCCAAAAATGATGGCAATCAATAAGCAAGTGCAAATATCGGTAGATACCACAATGGATCGCCCGCAAGCCCGCCGCGTAACATTCACCACAAGTAAACAAAATATTTTTTACTTGGAACTAGCGATGGATAAAACAGAGTTCATTAAATTACACGACTTTGATATTGCAGAAGCACTAGACCCAGATGACATAATTGAAAACGAAGCTAAAAAGAAAGCTGAAAAAGAAAACGCAAAGGCTAAAGACATTGTGCAAGACGACGCAGATGACGACTTTATGGCAGGCTTAGGGCTTTAAGATTAAACTTTTTAAGTTGAATGAAATGATGGAATAGAAAAGCGCGATTTTATATTTCGCTTTTCTATATAATAAATTACATGGTCATCTTCGAGTTAAATCATTCATTAATGTGGATACGGGGATGTAATAAAGGATGGAAAATCCGTACCAAGCGAATTGAGCCCAATATACGGTGTCACTAATAGCTTCTATAAAGTTAAGTCCAATATAGAGAGTTAATGATAAAAACGAAAAAATGAAAATTTGCACTTGTTTGGTACTGAACTTATCTCTGTTTTTATTTTTATCTGGCACATCAAATGTTTTTGCTAGCAACTGTCCCCACAGTATTGATGTTGCTAAAGAAAAATCTGAAAGTTTAATAAAACCAATAAAATCGCCTTGTAGTACTTTGAGTAATAAAAGGACAAGAAATGGTAAAGCTATAAATAAAACTTCCTTTTTTGCACTCTCATAATTTATTTTACTCATCACTTAAATCCAATTCAGTTTGTTTCACCTTTTCTTGCGGTATCACTCGTACAACTTTAATAATTTCACATTCTATAGAGGTTGTATGTCGGTGTTTATTGACTTTCTTAGTGGTTTTAATATCTGCTAAAAGACCATCGCCTGGCCACAGTTGTGCATCTTTGTCATGATTTTTCCAGCTTTCAAACCAAACCTCATCAGACATTTTAGCCGAAAATTTTCTAAATTTTCTGCTATTACTTTCTAAGTCCCAATTTAGACCAAATACATAAGACGGACGTCGAATAATTACAACCTCTCGACATGGGAAAGTCATTTCTACGTTTTCGAACATCTGGGATGCCGGCCGAGGACAAGAAAACTCATCACTAATATCAACAAACTTCTTTTTCTTCCCAAATTGTGCTTTATCTTCTTCGGAGAGTAGGTTCAATGCGTTATTTATTTTGTGCAGGGCTTCAGCAATTTCGTATAAGTTGATATTTGATTCACAAGTGAATTCATCTAGATCAACTTTATCAGCGGTTATTTGAGAATAAATTTTCTCTGCGAATAATCTAACGTCAGATTCAGAGTCAATCTTTTTAGTTATTGCAATTTCTTCTTCAAGGCCTCGATAAATTGCATCGCAGATAGATTTGAAGTTGACACCCCTAACTTTATCAATAACTTTATGTTTGATATCGGCAATTATAGACCCTTTCCTTGTTTCTGAAAGTGCAGAACTAAACTCTATTTTTGTACCAAAGCCAAGCAATATGGACGAGTGTAGTTTATCAAAACCTTCAACGAGTAAACCCATAGAGTTGAATACTCTTTCGGGATTACTTACGTTGCGAGCAAAATCTATTCTAAGAGAGTAACTAGGAGACATTAGGTAATTCCTTTTTTAATGTGTGACTTATACTACTCAATGGATAGATATTTGTCACAGCCAAAATCAGTTAATTATATGGATTCTCTCCCATTGCGACTACCACACAAAATATCCTTAAATCTAATTCCAATTGGTGGTAACTCGGTTCCATATGGCAGCAAAGTTGATAAAAGCCTTTGTTGTGATCTTTTTCTTTAAAGTGGGCGAGTTCGTGTACTACTAATGCTTTTAGTAATGGTTCGGGTGCGCGCAATAAATCACTGTTTATGGCTAAATCGTGCTTTCGGGTTTTACCTTGCATTCGATACGTATGTGTACCGAGTGCATTGGTGACCATATCGCCTTGCTTTTTAAACGCCGCACGACCAAATGGTGGCGCATTTTTTAAATATTGTTTTTTAAGCTCGGTTGCGTAGCTATAAAGTAGTTTATCGCTAGTAATGGTATGTGCTTGCGGATACTTTTTAAGTAAGTAGTCACATACCTTGTTGTTATCTATAAGGCTTAATACTTGCTCAACAATGTTAGCTGGGTAGCCGGTAAAGTAACGTGCGTATTCACTCATTTTTATTCTCTATTTAAAAAAGCGTAGACTGGTGGGCTTCTTTTTCACCGCTGAATGGATTTAATACTGGGTGATTGTACCCTAGGTCTTCACAAAATTGACGTGCAAGTAGTGGCGATTCGCGATTATCGGCAGTATGAAAAAACACATAGGGTGTTTTACCCTCATCAAGCCATTGTTTTACTTTACTTAGCCACGGTTTATAAAAGGATTTATAGTCATTTTGTAAGTTAGCTATCACAAAGCGCGCCATAGGCTGGGAGCCTGTAGCAATAGCGTGCACTGGTAAATGAGGTTTTTTTTGCTGTGCATCTATTAGCGCTTCGGTTGTTGGTTTTACCGCAAATAGGGCGCGAGTATCCATCGATATGCGATTTATGTTGTTTGCCATTAATAATTGGTTAAGCGCTATTTCGGCTTCACCCTTTTGAAAAAACGCAGTATGGCGTACTTCTACACCGTAATTAACCTCTTTTGGTAATAGGCTAATAAATTGGGCTAGCTTGGGTAAGTCACTAGGACCAAATGCTTTAGGTAATTGCAGCATGATTTGCCCGGTTTTTTCTAAAATAGGGGAGAACAAGTTAAGCCAATCAGTAAGCTCGGTTTGAATATTAGTTAGATGCAGATCGTGGCTAAAGCGACGATTAAACTTAAACGTAAATTTAAAATCGTCGGGTACGCTGTTTGCCCAGCGCAATACTGTGCTTGGCGATGGGTCGGCGTAAAAACTGGTATTGCCTTCCACAGAATTAAAGTGTTGTGCGTATTGGCTAAGCATATCGGCGTTTTTACATTGGCTTGAAAATAAATTGCCTTTCCATGTATTACTCGACCACTGCGGGCATCCAATATATAACATACAAACTAGCGCCTTATTATAAAGTGGCGATAGTGTAGCAAATAACAAAACGAGCTGCTGTAAATTCAAGGGCAAAAGCGGCACACGCCCTAGCATCTTAATGTTAGTTGAGTATAATGCAGGGCTTAATTTGATTATTTTTAGATTGCTAGCGGCTTTATTTGTATTGTGGTGACCTGTTTTTTAAATCACACGCCTTAAAACAAATAAGTTTAGCCGTTTAAGCCTTTTATCTGACAGGAAAACTATGCGCTCTATATATTGCGGACAGCTAAATAAAACTCACGTAGATCAAGAAGTTGAACTATGTGGCTGGATCAACAAACGACGTGACCTTGGTGGACTTATCTTTGTCGATTTACGCGATAGAGAAGGTTTAGTACAAGTTGTATTCGACTCTGACATTGAAGAGTTAATGAGTTCAGCTAACACACTTCGCCAAGAATTTTGTGTTCAGTTAAAAGGTATTGTTCGCGCACGCCCAGACAGCCAAGTAAATAAAGACATGGCAACAGGGGAGATCGAAATTTTAGGTAAAGAGCTTAATATTATTAACCGCTCTGAGCCATTACCGCTTGATTTTAACCAAGTAAACTCAGAGGAGCGTCGTTTAAAATACCGCTACCTAGACCTACGTCGTCTAGAAATGAGTGACCGTATTAAATTACGCGCTAAAGCAAGCAGCTTTGTTCGTCGCTTTTTAGATGAAAACGGCTTTTTAGACATCGAAACACCTGTACTTACTAAAGCAACGCCAGAAGGTGCGCGCGATTATTTAGTACCAAGCCGCGTTCACAAAGGTAGTTTTTACGCTTTACCACAGTCTCCACAGTTATTTAAGCAATTGTTGATGATGTCGGGTTTTGACCGTTACTACCAAATTGTTAAATGTTTCCGTGATGAAGATTTACGTGCCGATCGTCAACCAGAATTTACCCAAATAGATATAGAAACCTCGTTCATGAGCTCTGATCAAGTACGTGGTATGACTGAAAAAATGATCCGCGAGATGTGGCAAACTTTGTTAAACGTTGATTTAGGCGATTTTCCAATCATGCCTTACAGCGAGGCAATGAGCCTTTACGGTTCTGATAAGCCAGATTTACGTAACCCAATGAAATTAGTTGATGTTGCAGATTTAGTTAAAGACGTAGAGTTTAATGTTTTCTCAGGTCCAGCTAACGACGAAAAAGGTCGTGTTGCTGTATTAACTGTACCGGGTGGCGCTAAGCTTTCTCGTAAACAGCTTGACGATTACACTAAGTTTATTGGTATTTACGGCGCTAAAGGCATGGCGTGGATGAAAGTAAACGACCACACTGCAGGCGCTGAAGGCGTTCAATCACCAGTGGCTAAGTTTTTAAGCGAAGACGTAATTACTAAATTACTTGAGCGTACTAATGCTCAGTCTGGCGATATCATTTTATTTGGTGCCGATAAGCGCAACACAGTAAATGAAGCAATGGGCGCACTGCGCGTTAAGATTGGTGTTGACTTAGAAATCACTAACCTTGATAGCTGGGCACCACTTTGGGTTGTAGACTTCCCAATGTTTGAAGAAGATGACGAGGGCACATTACATGCTGTGCATCATCCATTCACTGCACCAAAAGATATTACTGCAAGTGAGCTTGAAGCAAATCCAGCTGCGGCTATTTCAGATGCCTACGATATGGTATTAAACGGCTACGAAGTGGGTGGCGGTTCGGTACGTATTCATAATGCAGATATGCAAGAAACTGCATTTAGAATTTTAGGTATTAACGAGCAAGAGCAACAAGACAAGTTTGGCTTTTTACTTGACGCACTTAAATACGGTACACCACCACATGCTGGTTTAGCATTTGGTCTTGACCGTTTAGCAATGCTTTTATGTGGTACCGATAACATTCGTGACGTTATTGCTTTCCCTAAAACAACACAAGCGTCGTGTTTATTAACTAACGCGCCTAGTAAGCCTAATATGGATTCGTTAGCTGAGCTTGCAATTAGTGTTGTTGAAAAAGCGATACCTAGCGAAGAGTAATTTTTATTTAGCTTATTGAGCTAAATTTAAAAACCCTTAAGTTATATGCTTAAGGGTTTTTTTGTGGTTAAATTTACAGCAGAGTGTATTTTAACCGAATAGACGAAAAAGGAATTATTATGTCGATCAATGCAACCTTATTTGGTGAGTTCTTAGTTTTTTTTATTGTGCTGAGTATTCCTATTTTTGCTGTAATTAGCTACAAAATAGGTAAGCGTAAAAGTACTATGCCGGGGGTTTTAGCTTTTGTGGGTGGCTGTTTAGCGCTATTTCCACTATTTGCTTTGATTTTTATTGCAGTGCTTGCGCTTAAAAAAGATTTACCTAAAAATAGCGTCTATGCCCATTAAAAACTAGGTTAATAGTGTCAATTTCAAATAATAATCACTACTTCGACGAGCAATTTAATGCTTTGCAGCACGAAGAGCAACTAACTGAAAATTCTGAGTTTGAAGAGTGCACATTTACCGATTGCGACTTTTCAGGCGGGCAGTTTAAAAATTGCCGGTTTATAGAATGCAGTTTTAAAAACTGTAATTTATCGTCACTTAAATGGAACTACAGTTCACTTGAAAATGTAACTTTTAGCCACTGTAAATTAAATAGTCTGCAATGGACTGACGTGGATTGGCCAGCGCTTAGTATTAACGCACCGGTGAGTTTTAATTATTGCGAGCTTAGTAATAGTTCTTTTTTTGAATTAACCCTCAAAGCCCTCAAATTAACACACTGTTTTGCCAAAAATGTTGATTTTAGACACGCTGATTTAAGCGGTAGTGAATTTACAGGAACAGATTTTCGCGATAGTGAGTTTTTTCAAACTAACTTAACAAAATGTGATTTTGTAGGTGCGACAGCGTTTAATATAGATTTGAATAATAATATTTTAGCGAATGCTAAGTTTGATCGCTTCGAAGCACTAAACTTGCTTACCAGCCTTAATATAGAACTATGTGATTAATTTAGTTTAATATGATTACATATCTAGAAGCGGCAGCTTGGCTGGGCTTCTAGATACTGCGTGACTATGTAATTAACGGCTAGGGCCATTTTTATTACGTGCACTGGCAAGCTGTCTTGCGATTTCTAATAACGCAGGTGAAATATCTTCAGCGCCATCTTTAATTAGTTTTGTAACGTCACCTGATGAAAACAAACCGTCACGTGGTGATTTAATACCTAACTCACGAACAAAATCCTTCGTTTTACCTGTGCTGCCTGTTTCAATAAACTTAAAAATAATACGTTCATTGTTGTTTTTAGCAGGGGTTTTTAGTGTTTCGATTTCGTCATGTATTGCCGTTAGTTTGTCTTCTAAAATTTCTATACGTTCTTGAATGCTATTGTATGATTTCATTTATTGGATCTTTTACTAAATATATTTAAACAATGGCGACTATTATCGCATAGTTTGACAATAGAGAATGCAAACCTATAAAGTAAAAATTATTTTTAATTAAAAACAATAATTTATATAAGTTTAAATATGCAAAAAACACTTAAAAAGCTTTTTATGTTAAGCGCACTAGCTCTAAGTGCATCAGTTATAAGCACATCAGCAATAAGCGCAACAAGCTATGCAAACGATGGCGTTATAACTGATGAAAGCCGTAATCGCACTATTCCTATCAATATCACACTACCAAGTAACAATGCTAAGTGCACTGAACAAGTAAAGTGCCCTGTAGCGTTCATTAACGCAGGTTATGGGATTAGCCATAACAAGTATACGTTTGCCAGTAATGCGTTTAATCAGCGTGGATACTTAACAGTAGCCGTTGCACATGAACTAAAAAGCGACCCTTACTTAAACAGTGAGCAGCCTTACTTAACAACGCGTATGGAAAACTGGCACCGTGGCGTAGTAACGCTTAAGTTTTTAGTTAATGAGCTATCGAGTAAATACCCAGCGTACGACTTTACAAAACTCACCTTATTTGGGCATTCTAATGGCGGGGATATTTCCGCATTATATGGCTCTATTTATCCAAACGAAGTTAGCACTATTATTACGCTCGATCATCGCCGCATGTTGATCCCGCGCAATAAAAGCATTCGCGTACTTACACTTCGCGGTAGTGATTACCCAGCTGATGCGAATGTGTTGTTAAACGATTCAGAGCTGGATAAGTTTCCTGTTACACAAACACTAATAGAAAAATCGCGCCATAACGATATGTACGATGGTGGACCAAAATGGCTGGTGGACAGAATGAGTAAAGAAGTAGAGGGATTTTTAGATAGTAAAAATTAGGTTTATAAAAGTTAAATCACAGCGCAGTGTTACCTGCGCTATATTAATTTTACGGCAGTTATTCTACCAGTTCACTTACAATAACCGGGTTGTTATGCAGTGTTTTATGCACAGGGCATTTGTCGGCTATTTCGAGTAAACGCTGACGCTCTGGCTCTGTTAAGTCGCCACGTAAGGTGATTTTACGGGTAATGGCTTCAAGGTTACCTGTTTGCTCACAATCGTCGCAATCTTTGTTGTAATCGCGAGTGTGATCAAGCTCTACTTTTACATGCTCCAGTGGTAAGTTTTTACGTGTAGCGTACATACGCAGTGTCATGGCCGTACAGGCACCAAGCCCCGCTAATAAATGATGATACGGATCTGGGCCTAAGTTTTTACCGCCTACTTTTATTGGCTCATCTGCAAGCCAAGTATGATCTTTTGTACTTACGTGCTGAGTAAATACATGGTCTTTTTCTTCAACGAGTACATTGCCACCCGTTAAACTTGCCGTGTATTTAGTTTTGTCGTACTTAACATAACGGTTTGCCCACGTTGCAATTATTTGTGCTGCGTAGTCGGCATCGTTTTTATTTGTTAAAAGGTGATCGGCGTTATCTAGGCTAATAAAGCTTTTAGGATGCTTAGCTGATGCATAAATTTTTTCAGCTTCACTAATATTTACAGTCGCATCAATAGGGGAGTGCATTACTAATAATGCGCGCTTAAGTTTACTTATGTGGCTTTTATCGTACTTGGCTATATCGTCAATAAATTGCTTTTTAATGGTAAATTCACGGCCGGCTAAGTTTACTTTAGCTTCACCTGCTGCGTTAATTTCATCAAGGTGTGCTTCAAAGTTATGCGCTACGTGCTGCGCATCTGACGGTGCACCAATGGTTGTAATAGCCGATACTTCAGGAATATGCTCCGCAGCAGCAAGAACGGCAGCCCCGCCTAAACTGTGGCCAATGAGTAGTTGCGGCGCCGCAAAATGCTCACGTAAATGATTTGCCGCAGATACTAAATCTTGAATGTTTGATGAAAAGTTACTGTTAGCAAAGTCGCCATCGCTATTACCTAAACCGGTAAAGTCGAAACGTAGTACGGCAATGCCTTGTTGTGTTAAAGCTCGGCTAATACGAGTGGCTGCTGCAATGTCTTTACCGCAGGTAAAGCAGTGTGCAAATAGCGCGTAAAACTTAACGTCACCAGAGGGTAGTTCAAGTTGGCCGGCAAGTTCTAAATCGCCGCTTTTAAAAGATACTTTTTGTCGCATGGGGAGCCTTATTTACACAAATAAAATATATTAGGGCGTGTTGACCGTTGTGGATTGAAATTTGTTCAATCTAGGGGCGATTTAATCGCGGCGCGAGGTTTGTAACCTAGTGGACTAAGTAAAAACCGAGCAACAAAGAGTTAATCGTCCCTAGAAAGAACCCAAAGGGTAGCGCATGTTTGGCATTTATGCTGCGTTATCGCCTATTTATGGGGAACAACCACACATCACAGGCTCTGCCTTGCTTAAATACCAAACAGTCTGCTACAAATTCACCCACCAAAGGTCAGCACGCCCTAGTAGACCATATATAAGCACTAAACCTTGCAAATTCAACGTTTTTTTATAAGTTGATCTTGATCAAGCCAAGTGGCGGTGACTATGCTTTGCGGACATATGTCCTTATGTTTTTGAGGTCATTTGTCTATCCTCGCATAGCGCTATAATGAAGGCTTTGCTACTTTATATAAGTAATTTAGCACTATTAAAAGCAACTCACTTCACACAACCTATTCACTGGAACGTACAATGCAATTACCTACTGTTGATTATAAAGCTCCCGATGCGGCTGCACAATTTGTTGAATCGTTAAGAAATACTGGATTTGGCGTTTTAAAAAACCACCCAATCCCACAGTCTTTAGTTGAGTCTATTTACAAAAATTGGCAAGACTTTTTTAACTCAGAGCAAAAGCACGACTTTTTATTCTCTAAAGACACTCAAGACGGTTACTTTCCGCCTTCAGTATCTGAAGTAGCGAAAGGCTTTACAATAAAAGACATTAAAGAGTACTTCCATGTGTACCCTAAAGGTCGCGTTCCTGCCCAGCTTGAAGCTGATGTACGTGAATACTACCGTTTAGCAAGTGAATTTGCGGGCACGTTGTTAAGCTGGGTTCAGGCTGAATCTCCAGCTGATGTACGTGCTAAGTTTTCGATTGATTTAAAAGACATGATTGCAGGCTCTGAGCAAACATTGTTACGTATCCTACATTATCCGCCTATGACGGGTGATGAAGAGCCAGGTGCTATTCGCGCAGCAGCCCATGGCGATATTAACTTATTGACTGTATTACCAGCTTCTAATGAGCCTGGTTTACAAGTTCAAAAAACAGATGGCGGTTGGCTAGACGTGCCATGTGATTTTGGCAGCTTAATTATTAATATCGGCGACATGCTACAAGAAGCGTCGGGCGGGTATTTCCCATCGACAATTCACCGTGTAATTAACCCAACGGGTAAAGCATCTACTAAATCGCGTATTTCACTACCGTTATTTTTACACCCGCATCCAGATGTTGTGCTTTCAGAGCGCTACACGGCAGATAGCTACTTGCAAGAACGCCTGCGTGAGTTAGGTGTTAAGTAACTCTTATACTTAGAGTAATTAAGTATAAATATAAAACGGCTTATGGCCGTTTTTTGCATTTTTAAGCAACTTGAGCACAGGTTTAATTTTATTAAGCTATGCTCAATTGCTCGCAACGTAAATAATGGCATGCATTCTTAGCTACTACAGGTATAATGCGCGCAACTGGCTAACGTAGCCTAATTTAAAAGAGAGTTTATATGAGTTTTGAAGGTTTAGGTTTATCACAGTCTTTGGTTAATGCGGTTTTAGAAAAGGGCTATGAAACGCCAACGCCGATTCAGGCTCAAGCAATTCCTGCAATTATTGAACGCCGTGATGTTATGGCAGCAGCGCAAACAGGTACAGGTAAAACAGCGGGTTTTACATTACCACTTATTGAGCGTTTGTCGTCAGGCCCTAAAGCTAAAAGTAACCACGTACGTGCACTTATTTTAACGCCTACACGTGAGCTTGCTTTGCAAGTAAGCGAAAACGTTGAAGAGTACGCTAAGCATTCGGATGTGAGCTCATTTGTAGTTTACGGTGGCGTTAAAATTAACCCACAAATGCAGCGTCTTCGTAAAGGTGTTGATATTTTAGTAGCAACGCCGGGTCGTTTAATCGACTTACATAATCAAAATGCAGTTAAATTTGATAGCGTTGAAGTGCTTGTACTCGATGAAGCTGACCGCATGTTAGACATGGGCTTTATTCATGACATTAAACGCTTAATTGCTAAAATGCCTGCTAAACGTCAAAACTTGATGTTTTCGGCTACATTTTCTGACGAAATTCGTGCATTAGCAAAAGGGTTAATTAATGACCCTGTTGAAATTTCAGTTGCTGCAAAAAATACTACTGCAAAAAGTGTTACTCAGTGTGTTTATGCGGTAGATAAAACACGTAAAACAGCATTGCTAAGCCACTTGATTCGCACTAACGATTGGCAACAAGTATTAGTGTTTAGCCGCACAAAGCACGGTGCTAACCGCTTAGTTAAACAACTAGAGCGCGATGACATTGTAGGCGCGGCTATCCATGGTAATAAGTCACAAGGCGCACGTGTTAAAGCACTTGATGGTTTTAAAAGTGGTGAAGTACGCGTACTAGTAGCAACAGACATTGTTGCACGTGGTTTAGACATTGTTGAATTACCGCATGTTGTTAACTACGACTTACCAAACGTATATGAAGATTACGTTCACCGTATTGGCCGTACAGGCCGTGCTGGTGCATCGGGTCATGCGATTTCGTTTGTAACAACAGAGGATGCTGTTGATTTATACGGTATTGAACGCTTTATTGGTGAGCTTATTCCACGTGCTGAAGAAGACGGTTTTGAGCCTATTAACCCAGTAGCAGAGCGCGCATTAGATGCTCGCCCACTGCCGTCTAAAAAGCCTAAGAAAAAGCAGCCTTTTAATAAGCCTAAATCTGATAGCAGCAAGCCTAACAGTAAAAAGCCAAATAATGGTGGTAATGGTACCGGCCCACGCCGTGGTGGTTCTAAAAAGCCAGCTGCTAAAACAGATGACAGCGCGCAAAACCCATGGGCAAAGCGTGAATCTGTTGGCGGTAGTGGCCAACGCCGTCGTCGCACAAATAACGATTAATGATCATATTGGCGTTTAATTAATTTAGAACTTGGTTAAAGGCTGATACAAAAAACGCGCTCTCTTCTTTTGAATAAATAGAAGCAGCGCGTTTTTTATTGTCTGTAATTTGTACTTACTGTATTGCCTACCTGATTAAATAGTTAATACCCAAGCCGACAAATAAAGTAACACTTACGCTAAGTAGTGTGCCGAGCATAACGTACTCGGTAAGTTTTTTATCTTTGCTTGCACTTAAATCGCCAAACCTAAATACTGACTTTGCCGCAAGCAAAAAGCCAAGCCCTGCAAATTGGTCAAGCAATATAAAGCTCAGCATAAGTACGCGCTCAAGCATACCAATGCTTTGCCCTGCAAGCGGTAAGCTACCAGTACTTGAAAAGTTACTTGTTAAACGCTCTAACATCATTCTTATAAATACGGCGCTGGGACTTAAAATAATTAAATAACCGCATACCACCCACAGTATTTTGGGATCAGTGAGCATATTATTAATTGCAGCCATAAAGCTATTGTTATCAGTTAGCCAAATACTGAGCGCAATAATAACGAGTATGTGCGCTATTTGATCTAGTAAAAAAGGCACCACGCCTTTATTAGAATACGATTTAGCTATATCAATAAAGTAATGGCTCAGCATAATGCTCGCCGTGGCAATTAAAACACTGCTTAGTTGCTGCCACCCGAATGTGTATTCCCACACGGTAATAATGAGTGCACTTATTACACCATGCACTAGTACATGAAAATAAAGCTTACTGGCTTTAAAGTGACGGGTATTTCTGTCGTTTACCCAACTCATAGGTTGCCAGTAAAAATCAGCGAGTAAGTGGCCAATAATAAGCGCGACCAGTAAAAGTGAAAACTCCATTATTCACCTCCTTTAATTATATTTTTTATAACGTGTTGTGTGTGCTTAATAAAGCGTTCTATAAGTTGGTAGTGCGCTAAATTTAGTAGTTTTGTTACATTTTCGCGACTTGTTTTAAGCTCTTTAGCCAGTGCCGCGTGGCTGTTGTCTGGTGATGTTAAATAGACATACAGGGCATTTGCTTGTTTTTGCGTGATTTTAGTGAGTAATACGTCGGCAAAGGCTAAATTAAGATTTAAGCTTTCATCAAGCTGCTGCTCATTAATATTAAAAACAAAGCGTTGATTACTTATTTTATCAAGGCCTTGCCCCGAAAGGGTAAAAGCAGAGCCGGTTGCTGTTTTTATATCGCTGCGTGGGTTATCTATTTGCCCAAGTGCCAAGCTTTGCCGTAGCTCATAACCTGACGATTTAAGGTGTAAATATACAAGTATGGCATTTTTAAAAAGGAGCTCAGGATTATTAACTTGTAACTGAAAGGCATCGCCTCGGTATATATTCCAAAGTGTTTGCTCACCCGAAATGTTTCGCAAACTTTGCTCTAGTTCGTAAAGCATGGCATCGTATTGCTGCTTAGGGATTGTTTGCGATTTAATAATATCGCCGCTGATCACACCAATCATAAAAATCTCAAAATGGTTACTTTTTAATATGTAACCAATATTGGTTACATAAGGGTATGTAACTAATTTAGGTTACTTAAATATAAATTGCAAGGTACACTTATTTTATAACGTTACTTTTATTGCTATTAATCCTCACTAGGACACTAAATGACTTTACAAAACGAGCAGCAAAGCACGAAACCACGGGTCGGTATTTTTGTTGATGTGCAAAATATTTATTACACGTGCCGTGAGAGTTACGGGAAAAATTTTGACTACAATGCGTTTTGGCGAATGATGGAGGCGCAATACAATATTGAGTGTGCTTTTGCGTATGCAATTTATCGAGGAGATGAAAAGCAAAATCAGTTTCAAAATATTTTGCGTGCGATTGGTTTTGAGGTAAAGCTAAAGCCATTTATTCAACGCCGTGATGGAAGTGCTAAAGGCGATTGGGATGTAGGCATAACAATAGACATGTTAGAGCAGGGTAAAAATCTTGATAAAGTTATTTTGCTCTCTGGCGATGGTGACTTTGCTTTGTTACTTGGGCATTTAAAAAATCAATATAATGTACCGTGCGATGTATACGGTGCTGACAGGTTAACTGCTGAGGTATTAAAACAAAGCGCAGAGCAATTTCATTTAATTGATAATACTTTGCTACTTTAACAGTAAAAAATAGTTAAAAAAGTGCAAGCTAAGTGCCTGCAACATGAGAGATTTTAATACAAAGCCGTAATAGATGAATTAAGCCTTATATAGGCTTTTTTTATTACTGTAATCAATTGGGTTTGCTAAATGATTATGGTAATTTTAAAGCATAACGAGTTACCAAGGACTTACATGCTTCATTACAGCAACATGCCACTAGATAGAGGCTCAAATTTTCGTAAAGACCCATCGTGGCTTAAAGCGCAAATGTCGGCGCAAAGTAAATGGGTTTTAGTTAAAAATAATCAAACCCTATTTATTAAAGATACTCCTAAAGTAAGCTATTTAACGTATCAACAAGTGGCACATTTAGATTTAACGAGTGCTATTTTTGTTGGTTTAAACAATGCTAAACATGGTGTGTTTGCATTGGATGTTTCTGATCTGGATGAAAGCGTACTTTCGCCTTTAATCGAGGGCGCTCAGTTTTTTGATATTCGCCAATATGGGCCTCAAGTAACCATTAAATATGCCTCAATAGCCGCCCTTGCGAGAGGGTTATGTTATTGGCATGCCACGCACCGTTTTTGTGGGCGCTGCGGTAGTAAAAACCGTTCAGTGGAAGCCGGGCATTCTCGTGTATGTGAAAACGAAAACTGTAAGCATCCTACATTCCCGCGCACCGATCCTGCGGTAATTATGGTCGTTACTAAAGTCTTTGCTGACGGAGTAGAACGCTGTTTATTAGGTCGCCAAGCTACGTGGCCTATTGGTATGTATTCGTCGCTTGCTGGATTTGTAGACCCAGGGGAGACACTGGAACAAGCTGTTGCGCGTGAAGTTAAAGAAGAGGCAGGCATAGAAGTTGATAACGTACGTTATGTTGCATCTCAGCCATGGCCGTTCCCATCGTCAATTATGCTTGGTTTTTTTGCACAGGCGACATCTGAGCAAATTAACGTAGATAAAGAAGAGCTAGACGATGCAAAATGGTTTAGTCGTGAAGACTTAGAGCAATTTGGTAATTGGCACGAAGAAGGCGAGCATTTAAAGCTGCCTAGAACCGATTCTATCTCTCGTTATTTAATTGAGCATTGGCGCACAAACCCCTAAGGATTAATAATGTCGAGTAAAAGTAATAAAAACACTCAGCTGGTATCATCAGGGCGAAAAAAAGCCTATACACATGGCGTAGTCAATCCCGTTGTACAGCGTGCATCTACCATTGTATTTGATACTGTAGCCGATTTAAAAGAAGCAGCTAAAACCCGTGGCGATAAAACGTTATTTTATGGGCGCCGAGGAACAACAACACACTTTGCGCTACAAGAAGCGATTACAGAACTTGAAGGCGGCGAAGGGTGTGCATTGTACCCTTGTGGCGCTGCGGCGATCAGCCAAGTATTTTTATCGTTTTTAAAAACCGGTGATCATATTTTAATGGTTGATAACGTGTACGAACCAACTCGTGATTTTTGCGATAAAATTTTAGTGGGGCTGGGTATTACAACAACCTATTACCCGCCAACCATTGGCGCAGGTATTAAAGATTACATTCAGCCAAATACTAAAGTGTTGTTTTTAGAATCTCCAGGCTCTATTACGATGGAAGTGCAAGATGTGCCCGCTATGGTAAAAGTAGCCAATGAGCACAACGTAATGACCATGCTTGATAATACCTACGGTAACGGCTTGCATTATCGCCCGTTAGAGCACGGTGTTGATATTAGTATTCAAGCTGCAACAAAGTATATTGTTGGCCATTCAGACGTGATGATGGGGGTGGCTGTTGCTAATAAAAAGTATTGGCCAACCTTGCGCGAAAACTCATACTTACTAGGGCAATGTACCAGTGCCGATGATGCGTATTTAGCACTTAGAGGCCTGCGTACAATGGGTGTGCGTTTAAATCAACATGAAAAAGCAGCAATAGAAGTAGCTAAATGGCTTGAGCAACATGAGCTTGTTGATCATATTCGCCACCCTGCATTTGAAAGCTGCCCAGGGCATGAGTTTTTTAAACGTGACTTTGATGGCAGTAATGGGTTGTTTTCATTTGTGATGAAAGCCGGCAATCAAAAAGCGATTGATGCATTTTTAGATAGCCTTGAGCATATCAAAATGGGCTTTTCGTGGGGCGGTTTTGAAAGTTTGGTAACGGCTAATTTAACCATGAAAGGGCTGCGCTCAAATACAGGTTGGGATTTAGGGTCGGTTATTCGCTTGCATATTGGCCTTGAAGATGTAGAAGATTTAATTAGCGATTTAAGCCAAGCACTTGAGGTTTATAAGCAGCATTTATAATTTATATCGCAATTTATACTGTTACATTTAAATGTATTGTTACAAAGCTCACCATAGGTGGGCTTTTTTTTGCTGGTAATTCAAGGTGTTTACACTTAG
The DNA here is from genome assembly GCF_040309225.1 of Pseudoalteromonas sp. GW168-MNA-CIBAN-0100. Taxonomy (NCBI): domain Bacteria; kingdom Pseudomonadati; phylum Pseudomonadota; class Gammaproteobacteria; order Alteromonadales; family Pseudoalteromonadaceae; genus Pseudoalteromonas; species Pseudoalteromonas sp. GW168-MNA-CIBAN-0100. The sequence goes on from NZ_JBEOOL010000037.1 coordinate 25,368, forward strand.
TGTGGATAAATAAACAGAAAATAAAAAGTCATTAAGGATAGTCAATGGCAACACCATTACCGATAAACGTAGGGCGATTAACGCAAATAGCGGGATTTGAGCTTGTACGTATGTTTTTAACTAAACGTGGACTTATTGCATTAGCTGCCTTTGCATTGGTGTGGCTAATAATACTGCGCTACCCAATAGGGCAGGCAGTAGGCATTGTAAGTGCGCCCGATTTTGAGCAAATAGCCCGTGATATATCAGGTTCTATTGGTTTAAGTAAATTATTGGATTGGCCTGAGGCCGAATTTGCTATGTACTGGTTAATAGCCCTTTATAGCTTTCCCGTTTTTGGTTTATTTATTTGTAGCGACCAAACGGTAGGCGATAGAGAGCGCGGCACACTAAGGTTTTTATCACTGCGCTCCACTCGCTTTGAAATACTGTTTGGCCGTTTTTTAGGGCAGCTAGGAGTATTAGCATGTTTGGTGGGTATAACGCTTGTGGCTACACTCGCGGTATTGGGTTTTAGAGATCCAAGTTTACTGGCTGGTGGTTTTGCCCGTGCGCTTTCTATATTTTTAATATTAGTGATTACTCTGTGCCCATTTGTAGCACTAATGACGTTAATTAATACCTTTGCTCGCTCATCACGTTTATCTATTGTATTGGCAATTTTATATTTTGCAGCAGGCGGTATTGTAGTTGGTTTATTGCAATGGCAAATACCCGCATTAGGCCTGCTTGATTATTTATTTCCGGGTGTGCAAATAGAGCTATTAGCGGGGCAAAATTTACCATTATTGAGCGCTGTGGCTATTCCCCTTGTGCAAACAGCGGTATTACTAAGCGTTGCTCAACGTATTTTTGCAAGGAGCCCACTATGAGACCATTAATTACAGCTAGCGGTTTGAGTAAATCGTATGGTGCAAAACTTGCGCTTAATAATGTGGACTTTGAAATTAACAAAGGCGCGCCAGTGGCACTTGTTGGGCCAAATGGTGCGGGTAAAACTACCTTATTTAGTTTGTTGTGCGGCTATATTGCGCCAAGTAAAGGCAGCCTTGAAATATTAGGGCACAAACCTGGTAGCGCTGCTTTATTTAATAAAGTAAGTGCATTACCGCAAGACGCGCAACTTGACCCTCGCTTTAATATAGATAAGCAACTCGCCTTTTATGCAAAGCTGCAAGGTATGGGTGCTAAGCAAAGCCAAACTGAGGCGCTACGTGTACTTGATTTAGTTGGCTTAAAAGAAATTGCAAAGCAGCGTGCGGGGGATTTATCGCACGGTATGCGCAAGCGCGTTACGATAGCGCAAGCACTTATTGGCGCACCACAAATTGTAATGCTTGATGAAGCAACCGCAGGGCTTGATCCGATTCATGCCAGAGAAGTACGTGAGCTGGTATCAGAATTAAGTGAACAGGCTACATTTATTTTAAGCTCTCACGATTTAACTGAGCTTGAGCGACTATGCTCACAGGTACTTCATTTAGATAAAGGCGTACTAAGCGAGCATCAAACAAAAACTAATAATACCGATAAACACTTTTATACATTAATGCTAAGCGAGGCTTATCAAAATGTTGAGCAACAGCTTCAAGCAATTGCAGGTGTGAGTCGTGTGTATATGAGCCAACATAAAGAGTATGTAGTTGAGTATCAGCCAACGAGCGATCCACTTGATATTGCACTACTGAATTTTTGTCATCAACAACACTGGCAGTACCGACAGTTAGTTAATGGTCACACATTAGAGAATCAAATATTTAAACAGGAGAAAGTATAATGGGTTTACTTAGCGGACTTATGGGTAATGCAAGCGAAGTTGACGATTCTGATTTAGAGAAAATCCTCGCCAATACATTAATTGACGGCGAGCAAGTAGAAAAAGCATATAAAGTAGTACGTGATATGTTTATTTTTACTAATAAGCGCTTAATCTTAATTGATAAGCAAGGTATGACCGGCTCTAAAATGGAAATGGTGAGTATTGCTTACTCTAAAATTACCAAGTTTAGTAAAGAAAGTGCAGGCCATTTTGACTTAGATGCCGAGCTAAAAATATGGGTTGGCTCAGATCCAACACCAATTAGTAAAGAGTTTAAGTCTGGCGATAATATTAACGATGTTTACCGAATTATTAGCCAACACGCGCTTTAATACGGTACATGTTTTAAGTAGTTGTTGACTAGATGTTGCAACTACTTTAATTTTACAGTTTACAACACTTCCTTACAATTAACTTAATAAATACAACTGGTTAGTTAAGTTTTCATTCAGTTTCCTAACGTTAGCATGTGCCTCGACTTTAGCAATACAGCTAGAGCATAAAAAGCAATGTACATAGGGAAGTCTTACAATGAAAAAATTAGCAGTTATTATTTCGAGCATTTTATTATCTAGCACTGCGGCTGCTGCAGACAGCTATAAGTCAATTAGTAACCTAAGCTACAAAAATAGCGATAACAACGACACCGTTGCTGTAGATTCTATTTACTACTTATCTCCTAAAAAAACTTTAGGTCCGTACGATCAGTTTGAATACATCAATAAACAAACTAACGTATATGGTGGCTATGCTGATGACGACTTTGGCGATTTAACATCAGTTGGTGGTGAATACTTCATTAATGAATTTGTTGTTGGCGCATCTTACGAAAACCTAGACCCAGATTCAGGTTCTAACAGTGAGCTTTATAAACTGACGGGTGGTTACTTTTTCAACCCTGATTTACTTGCAAAAGTAACACTAGTTGAAAACAAAGACGGCGACGATTACGCATTATTTGATTTAGCTTACAACTACATGCTAAACAGCACAGATTACGTAGGTGTTACACTTACATCAGACGACGATTTTGATTACCGTGCAGTAGCTGCTAAATACTTTATTGATTTACAGCAAGGTAACTACCTTACTTTTGAAGGTAAATACGAAAGCATTGATGATGCAGAAAACCAATGGGTAGCAGAAACTAACTACTACTTTTCAAAGGCAACATCTGTATTTGCTAACTACAACAAGCAAGACACTTACAGCTTTGGTGCTCAACACTTCATCAATAAAAATATTGGTGTAAAGGTGGGTTACGAAAACAATGCTGATGATTCTGATAACGATGCGTACTTTGCTAACATGCGTTTTCAGTTTTAATTAAGTCCCGTACTTAGTTAATACAAAAGTAATATTAAAAAGCCCGCTAAATTTAGCGGGCTTTGTCGTTTTTAAACGTTTGAGCTTTTAACTATAAACTTTTACCAGCCATTATTACGGCCTTTATTATACTCATCTAAATAACTCCTTTAAGTTATAAATAGAGTCGCCATGAATGGCTAAATTGTTATTAAAGCCATTAAGTGCAGTCGATGATAATAGCTATAAAATAGTAAGTATTGGAGTTATTTTTACTAGTAAACAATGGTTATGGGAAAAAACAGATAAAAATATGCACTGATACAAATCTATTTTTCATTATAAATACAGAGATAATGAATTAAACAGAGTAATTTTTTTGAAAAATTAAAAAAATTTAGTGAGAGGAAATTATATTGATGAGGTTTATCGAATAATTAAGTTGTGTTCAATTTAGCGACAGTTTGTACCGTATTTGTTACTTTTTAAATTTAAATGATGACATGATATTGTCTTGTAGATTTGATGGATACTTTGTATTTACATTTGCATATAAATTATTACAATTACATTGGTTTTAATCTGGCCTTTTATTCAGTTTTCATTCATTTTTTTGGCGTTAGGATGCGCCCCGACTTTGGCTAGACAGCTGAAGCATAAAAGTAATATTTATAGGGAATTTAAAATGAAAAAATTAGCCGTTATCATTTCGAGCATTTTATTATCAAGCGCTGCAACCACTGCAATAGCCGCAGATACTTACCAATCAATTAGCCATTTAGGATATGTGGACGTAGATGGTGATGACACATTAAGTGTTGACTCAACGTATTATTTTTCTCCAAAAGCGACTTTAGGTCCTTACGATCAATTTGAATACATCAATAAGCAAACAAATGTTTATGGTGCATACAGTGATAATGATCTTGGAGATGTTACTAGCGTTGGCGGTGAGTATTTTGTAGAAGATTTTGTATTAGGTGCACAGTACAATAATTTCGATAGTGATTTTGGCTCAAGCACGGATGTAATTGAACTTTCAGCGGGTTACTTCTTTAATCCAAACCTTGTATTAAAAGCAACGTTTGTTGATGTAGAAGATGCTGACAATCAGTTTGTGTTTGACTTAGCATATAACCATCAGTTAAACAGCACTGATTATATCGGCTTTACAGTAACAGCAGATGATGAGTTTGATTACCGTGCAGTAGCAGCTAAGTACTTTGTTGATTTACAGCAAGGTAACTTCTTGACTGTTGAAGGTAAATTTGAAGATGTTGATGGCGGTTCAAGTAACTGGGAATTAGCATCTAACTACTATTTCAGCAAAGCAACATCGGTTTTTGTTACAGTTAATAAAAATGATGACTACACTCTTGGTGGCCAACACTTTTTCAACAACAATGTTGGTTTAAAAGCAGGTTACGGCAATAACTGGGATGATTCTGATTATGATGCTTACTTTGCAAATGTAAGCTTACAGTTCTAATTTTACAGAAAATTAGAATATGAATAAAAAGCCCGCTCATTTGAGCGGGCTTTTTGTTCAGCGCTATTTACCAGCCGCAGTTGCGGCCTTCGTTTTGTTTATCTAAATAAGTTTGTAATGGTGCAAAGTAATCGAGCATTGCTGTTGCATCCATTTGCGGCTTACCTGTTACAGTTTCAAGTGCTTCTTGCCAAGGGCGAGACGAACCCATTTCAAGCATAGCGTTTAGCTTATCCCCTGCTTCTTTTGAGTTATAAATAGAGCAGCGATGAATGGCTTTATCATTACCGGCAATTTCACATAAGCTGCGATGAAACTCAAATTGTAAAATATGCGCTAAAAAGTAACGAGTATAAGGCGTGTTACCCGGGACGTGGTACTTAGCACCCGGATCAAAGTCATTTTCGCTACGTGCGATAGGAGCTTGCACTCCTTGGTATTTTTCACGTAGTTCCCACCATGCTTTATTGTAATTTTCCGGTGTTACTTCCCCTGAAAATACCTGCCAGCGCCACTGATCAACCATTAAGCTAAACGGCACAAAGGCGACTTTATCAAGTGCCATTTTCATTAATAAACCAATATCTTTAGATTCATCAGGTACTTGTTCAAGTAAGCCGATTTCTTTTAAGTAACCCGGTGTAACCGATAAGGCAATGGTGTCACCAATGGCTTCATGAAAACCATCGTTTGCACTTTCTTGATAAAATAAAGGCTGCTTGTTATATGCGCGTTGATAAAAGTTATGACCTAATTCATGGTGAATAACTGAAAACTCTTCGCCTGTGCGCTGAATACACATTTTAATGCGTAAATCGTCTTTGCTATCGATATTCCATGCCGATGCATGACACTGCACATCTCTGTCTTTTGGTTTTACAAACAGTGAACGCTCGTAAAATGTCTCTGGTAGTGCGTCAAAACCCATTGAGGTAAAAAAGTTTTCAGCCCCTTTTACCATTTTAAGTTCGTCGTAATTATTTTGAGCTAATAACTCGGTTACGTCGTAACCCGGATCGGCGTTTTCTGGTGCAACTACATCGTAAATATTACCCCATGCTTGCGCCCACATATTACCAAGCAAGTGCGCTGGTATTGGCTGATCTTGAGGTACTTTGTCGGTGCCGTACTTTTCACCTAACTTTGCGCGAACATGGCAGTGTAGCGAGTTATACAGTGGTTTAACTTGGCCCCAAATACGGTCAAGCTCAGTGGTAAAGTCATCAGCAGGCATATCGTATTTACTGCGCCACATAGCGCCCGTATCGGCATAACCAAGCTCCTTTGCACCTTCGTTGGTCAGCACTACTTGTTGCTCGTAAAGTGAGCGCATTGGTTTTGATATTTCACGCCAGCCTTGCCATAAATCGAGTAGTTCGTTGTAATCTCGGCTGGTGGCCATTTTTGAAGTCATGTCGCCAAGGCTTAAACAGCTGCCGTCTTCTTTACAGTATTTACCTTTACCGTATAGCCCGCCAAGCTTTGCGACAATTTGTGAAAGTTGCGCTGTTTTATCAGCGTCTTGTGGGGCAGGAAGTGTAAGTGCTAGTTTTAGTTTATCAAGCTTACGGCGAGCATCGTAATCAAGCTCTAGTTCGTCGTATTTTGCAGCTTCATTTGCTAAACGCACGACAGTTTCGGTCATTTTACGGTTAACTTCAGCGGATAGAGCAGATGTATCGTGAGTAATAAAGTTTGCGTAAATCCACTCTGCACGGCTCGATTCTAAATAAAATGCACTCAGTTCTTTTTCTGTGTTTGTTATAAATGTATTTGCATCTTTAGCTGTTACAGCTTTTTTAGTGTGTGCTGAATCGGTAGTGTCTATCGTTACTTCTGCATCGCAGGCCGTTAAAGCAAGAGTGCTTGCTACCATTAAGGCGCTCATACTTAGTTTAAATCGAAAGGGGGTCATGCTATTCCTTTAATTTATTGTTATTAAAACGTTGATAATAGCAGTGATGTTTAAAACAATAAAATGAATGCGTTAAGGCTCACGACTCGTCGTGCAATGATTGTATTTAAATTAAGATGGGTCATAATTAAGTTACTATTTTCATTCAATGTGTAAGGAATGTGCGCATGTTAATATTTATAATATTGCTGGTCGTGGTGGTGGTTATTTTTGTGGTTAAAGATATTCGCCTAAACTTGATTAGTCGTCCTACGTTTAAAATGTTCAAAAAGGTGCTTCCGCCATTATCGCAAACAGAGCGAGAGGCGATGGAAGCAGGTGATGTTTGGTGGGATGGTGAGTTATTTAGTGGTAACCCAGACTGGCAAAAACTGCACCGCTTTCCTAAACCAGAGCTTAGCGATAAAGAAAACGCATTTATGGCTAACCAAGTAGAAACCTTATTGGCGATGCTTGATGATTATCAAATTGTACAAAAAGACAAAGACTTACCAAAAGAAGTGTGGGATTACCTAAAAACAGAAGGTTTTTTTGCGCTGATCATTCCTGAAAAATTTGGCGGTCGTGAGTTCTCGGCAATTGCTAATTCAACGATAGTATCAAAAATTTCGACTAAAAGCTTAACAGCCGCAGTCACTGTTATGGTGCCTAATAGCTTAGGTCCGGGCGAGTTACTTCTTCACTATGGTACTAAAGAGCAGCAAGATCGTTGGCTGCCAAGTTTAGCTAATGGTACAGATGTTCCTTGTTTTGCATTAACGGGACCTGAGGCGGGCTCTGATGCTGGCAGTATTCCTGATTCAGGCGTGGTGTGTATGGGTGAGCATAATGGCGAGAAAGTAATGGGCCTGCGTTTAAATTGGTCAAAGCGTTACATTACACTTGCACCCGTGGCTACTGTACTCGGCTTAGCATTTAAAATGTATGACCCTGATGCTTTATTAGGTGATAAGAAAGAGCTAGGCATTACATGTGCTCTAATACCAACCGATCATCCGGGTGTCGAAACGGGTGAGCGTCATTATCCGCTTAATATGGCCTTCATGAATGGTACCACTTACGGTAAAGATGTATTTATACCACTGGACTGGATCATTGGTGGTCAAGAGTGTGCAGGGCGTGGCTGGAGAATGCTTGTTGAGTGTTTAAGTGCAGGGCGTGGTATATCACTACCAGCATTGAGTGCAGCAACTGGACATTTAGCTTCAAAAATGACATCGGCATATGCCATGGTACGCCAGCAGTTTGGTGTATCTATAGGGCAATTTGAAGGCGTGCAAGAGGCACTTGCGCGTATTGGTGGTTTAACTTACACACTTGAGTCATGCAGATTAATGACCGCAGGTGCGATTGATTTAAAATTAAGCCCGTCGGTTGTAACAGCGATTGCTAAATACCATATGACTGAAATGGGTCGTACGATAATGAATGATGCAATGGATATTCATTCAGGTAAAGGAATTCAAGTAGGGCCTAATAACTATTTGGCACATGGCTATATGGGTATCCCAGTATCAATTACGGTTGAAGGCGCGAATATTTTAACGCGTAACTTAATGATATTTGGCCAAGGTGCAACACGCTGTCATCCATTTGTTTTAAAAGAAATGGAAGCCGCTGCAATGGAAGATGACGACGCAGCACTTGAACAATTTGATGGTTTATTAATGAACCATATTATATTTGCAGCAAGTAATGCAGGCATGGCATTTGTGCATGGCTTAACACGTAGCTACTTTGCTAAAGCGCCTGTAGGTGGTGAAACGGCTGTTTATTATAAGCAACTGAGCAGAATGAGCCGAGGCTTAGCTATTTGCACAGACGTGGCTATGTTAATGCTTGGCGGTGAGCTTAAACGAAAAGAAATGATATCGGCACGTTTGGGTGATGTATTAAGTCATTTGTACTTAGCATCAACTGTTTTAAAACGTTATGAAGACGAAGGGCGCCAACAAGCTGATTTACCATTTGTAAAATATGCAATTGAGAACTCATTATTTGAAATTGGCCAAGCGTTTAATGGCTTCTTTAAAAACTTTTTAAATCCGGTTGTTAATTTTACCCTTAAACGTATCGTGTTCCCGCTTGGAAATCATTACCACAGACCAAGTGACGAAATAGCACAAAGTATTTGCGAGCGTATGACTCAACCTGGAGTATTTAGAAACCGTTTAACGCATTTATGTTATGTAGATGAAAATGCAGGTACAGGGGTAATGGAAAGCGCATTTTTAGCTATGCATGATATGCAAGCGCAGTTTAAAGATCTAAAACAATGGCAGCGTAAGGGCAGTGTGCCTGCAACGCTTGATATTGAAGGCGCTATAAATTATGCACTTGAGAATAAGTTATTAGAGCAAACGGATGCTGATGCAATGCATCACGCTAATAAGTTACGAAAGAAAGCCATCGCAGTTGATAACTTTCAACCAGGTGAGCTGTAGCGCAGTACTTTAAATACTAACTAAAACGAAAAAGGCCTTACAAATGTAAGGCCTTTTTATGTTTAATTCATTTATTTTAACGAGCGTAAGGGTCGGCAACTATTTTATCTATGTACCATTTGCCTTTTTTACGAAGCATTTTCACACTGCGCATTTCGTCAATTTTATCACCATTTAAGTAGCCGGTAAAAATAAGGTTTATTTTGGCGTTATCACCGTATTGCTCACGGATGCTCATATTGGTCATATCAACTTCAATGGTTACTTCATCGTATTGCATGTTTACTAAGTTACGGGAAAACTGTTTAGCGGTGCCGTAGGATTTCATTATACGTGTAAGATTGGGTGTTGCCATGGTGCTGGCTTTTTGAAGGTCTTGCTGGTTATAAAGCGCATCAAAATAAGCGGTTGCTGTATCGCCAGGAGTGTCGCCAAGTGTTTTGATATCGTCACCACAGGCTGATAAAAATAAACAGAGAACCAAACTTAATAAACTCGTGATTTTTTTCATATTAATTATTATTAATTAGTTTTTTTAAAGTGTGTGGTTTATCTATGAAGATGTAAAGGTATGGCGGGCAATAAATAGAAAATTGGATAATAAATAATAAAAAAGGATGCCTAAAGCATCCTTTTAAAATTTTAGAATTGCTTATTGCACTAGCTCTTGCTCACTAAACTCTTCATCAAACATTGGGCTTGATAAGTAACGCTCAGTTGCACTAGGTAGGATAACAACAATATTTTTATCTGCGTTTTCAGGTTTTTCAGCAATTCGCTTAGCTGCAACAACCGCTGCACCTGACGAAATACCGACTAAAATACCTTCTTTTTTCATTAACTGATGCGCCATTGCAATTGCATCTTCGTTAGATACAAGCTCAGCTGCATCAATTAAGTCCATATCTAAGTTACCAGGGATAAAGCCTGCACCAATGCCTTGGATTTTATGAGGGCCTGGTTTAATTTCTTCACCGGCAAGCGTTTGGCTAATGACTGGAGAGTTAGTTGGTTCAACAGCAATAGATTTAACGTTTAGACCTTTTTCTGTTTTAAGGTAACGGCTAACACCTGTAATAGTACCGCCTGTACCTACACCGGCTACAAAAAAGTCTACTTTGCCGTCAAGTGCATCGTAAATTTCTGGGCCTGTTGTTTCAAAGTGAATTTTAGGATTTGCAGGGTTTTCGAATTGTTGTAATAAAATATATTTATCAGGTGCGGTTGCTTGAATTTCTTTTGCTTTTTCAATTGCGCCATTCATACCTTTAGCACCGTCGGTAAGTACTAGGTTTGCACCTAGTGCTTTTAATAGCTTGCGACGTTCTAGGCTCATAGTGTTTGGCATAGTAAGTGTTAACTTGTAACCACGAGCAGCTGCAACAAATGCAAGTGCAATACCAGTGTTACCTGATGTTGGCTCAATAAGTTCTTTACCTTCAACAAGCTGACCTGACTTTTCAGCTTCCCAAATCATTGATGCACCAATACGGCATTTGATACTAAAGCTTGGATTACGAGATTCAACTTTAGCGTATACATTCCCACCCGTAACACGATTAAGTTTTACTAGCGGCGTATTACCAATAGTTAGTGAGTTATCTTCAAAAATAGTAGACATAATGTTCCTTTGGATACAATCTGATCAACGTGCTAATAGCCTTTGCTACTAACTATACATACACACTTTACTGTGAGTTTAAAAAAACTAAAGTAAAGTTTGGCTATAACATATATTTATTGGGCTTATAACCAGTCGAAATAAAAATCAATTATTAACGGTGCTTTAGTTATTGTAGGTGCGGGCTTAATTTGAGATTTAAAGAGTAAAAACTCGTTTAGTCAAAAAATGTTCAAAAGAGCTCTAGCTCAAGCTGCATTTGTTCGTTATTTGTGCATATAAATGTAACTTGAATAGTTTTATCACACAATGCGTCTAAAACATGATAAAAACACGTATCTAAATTCAATTAAGCAATCACAATGAAGTTAATCTTAAAATTAATTGCCGGTATTGTGGCCGGTATCTTAGTCGGACTATATGTACCTATAACTGGTGTTGAACTTTTATTTACAGTAAAAGAGCTGATTGGTCAAATTATCTCCTTTACCATCCCTCTTATCATTTTGTTTTTTATTGCATCGGGTATTGCTGGCCTACCAAAAGGGTCTGGTCACTTACTTGGTAAAACAGTCGGGTTTGCTTACAGCTCTACCATTATTGCAGGTACGCTTGCATTTCTATTAGTAAGTGCTGTTATACCTTTTTTAAGTGGTGGCATTACTTTTGAAGCTGAAGTTGCAACTGAAATTGGCAGTTTTATTGATTTAGAAATTCCACCTCTGATGGGTGTAATGACCGCATTAGTGACTGCTTTTGTATTTGGTATAGGCATGAGCCAATTAGAACTTGATACACTTAAAAAGGTGTCTGATCAGGGGCGAGATGTAATTGACGGGTTATTATCGAAAGTAATTATACCTGCTTTACCATTTTACATTGCTGGCGTATTTGCCGAAATGACGGTAGCGGGCACTGTGGTTGATACATTGCAAACATTTGGTGTAGTACTAGTTGCTGCGCTTGTTATGCATTGGTTATGGTTAAGCGTTTTATATATAGCGACAGGTATATTGTTAAAACGTAATCCAATCGAATTAGTTAAAAATATGCTACCAGCTTACTTTACCGCTTTGGGCACAATGTCTAGCGCTGCAACGATTCCCGTATCGCTTCAATCAAGTAAAGCAAATAACGTTAAAGAAGATGTAGCTAACTTTACAGTGCCACTTTGCGCGACTATTCACTTATCTGGCTCAACTATTACTATAGTAACCTGTGCAATGGCTGTTATGTTTTTATCGCCAAGCATGGAAGTTCCTTCATTAATGGGTATGCTGCCATTTATTATGATGTTAGGTTTAGTAATGATTGCAGCTCCAGGTGCTCCAGGTGGTGCAGTCATGTCGGCGCTTGGTTTATTAACAAGCATGCTTGGGTTTAATGAAGGTGCTGTAGCATTAATGATTGCACTTTATTTAGCACAAGATAGCTTTGGTACTGCGTGTAATGTAACGGGTGATGGTATCATTGCGTTATGGGTTGACAGATTTAGCGAAAAATCGTCAGCTTAAACTATTAGGGTGAGGCAATAATATTAATTATTGTTTCGCTTTATGTATGTTACTGTGGCAAATTAATTTAATTAAATTGCATGTTGTTAGGTAAGTGAGGATGTTCCATTGATTAATGTACTTTTAGTTGATGACCATGAACTTGTACGAACAGGAATCAAGCGTATTCTTGATGACGTACGAGGGTTTAAAGTAATTGGCGAAGCTAAAACTGGCGAAGAGGCTGTACAGTTTTGTCGTCAGCATGCGCCAAACATAGTATTAATGGATATGAATATGCCAGGCATGGGCGGATTAGAAGCGACTAAAAAGATTTGTCGTTACTGCCCAGATGTAAAAATTATTGTGCTTACTGTTAATTGTGAAGACCCGTTTCCGAGCAAGGTAATGCAAATTGGTGCACATGGCTTTTTAACTAAAGGTGCAGGCTCTGACGAAATGGTTCGTGCCATTCGTTGTGTTCATGCTGGTCAGCGTTACATTGCACCTGAAATTGCACAGCAGATAGCGCTTGCACAAGTGACAGGCCGCACAGATGAAAACCCTTTTCAGAGTTTATCTGAGCGCGAACTGCAAATTATGCTTATGATCACCAAAGGTGAAAAAGCACAAAATATAGCTGAACGCTTAAATCTAAGCTCTAAAACAGTAAATAGCTATCGTTACCGTATGTTTGAAAAGTTAAATGTAGGTGGTGATGTTGAGCTTACCCATTTAGCTATTCGTCATAAAATGATTGATATAGACGTTTCGTACTAACTATAATTTATGTCTGAATTCGATCACGTACATTTTCTCAAAACGCTATCAAGTGAGCCGGGCGTATACCGCATGCTTGATAGTGACAACCAAGTTATTTATGTTGGTAAAGCAAAGCATCTAAAAAAGCGTGTGAGCAGTTACTTTAGAAGTAACATTACCGATAGCAAAACACGCGTTTTAGTGAGTAATATTTGTAACATTGAAGTCACCCTCACCAATACTGAAACCGAAGCGCTGCTGCTTGAAAATAATCTAATAAAAAAATATCAGCCTCGGTACAACATATTATTACGCGACGATAAGTCGTACCCCTATATTTTACTAACTAGCCATAAACACCCTCGTTTAGCATTTCATCGTGGCAGTCGTAAAATTAAAGGTGAGTACTTTGGGCCTTTCCCAAGCGCAGGAGCGGTATCTGAAAGCTTGCGCTTAATGCAAAAAATATTTCCTGTTCGTCAATGTGAAGATGCTTATTACCGCGCAAGAAGTCGCCCGTGTCTGCAATATCAACTTAAACGTTGCTCAGCTCCATGTGTAAATAAAGTAACTGATGATGATTACAGTGAGCAAGTTGACTATGTTCGTAAATTTTTAACGGGTAAATCTCACGAAGTTATTGCTGATTTAATAAAAAAAATGGAAGCAGCCAGCCTGCAATTAAACTTTGAATTAGCGGCAAAAGTTCGCGACCAAATAATGCTACTTCGTAAAATGCAGGAGCAACAGTCTATTTCTGGTAACTTTGCAGAAATGGATGTTGTCGGTTTTGCGCATTTAAACGGGTTAAACGGCATTCATTTATTAATGATCCGCGATCATAAAGTACTGGGTAGTAAAACCTATTTTCCAAAAGTACCTAAAGATTCGAGTGAGCAAGAAATATTGACTTCATTTTTAGGACAGTACTATTTAGCGCCAGGAGCAACAGGGCGTATTGCAAAAGAAATCATATTACCGTTTGAAATAGAAGAGAGCGGGGCACTCGGCGAAGCGCTTACACAAATAAGTGAGCGCAAAGTAACCCTTAAAGTGGTTACTCGTGGTGAGCGTGCGCAATACCTACAACTCGCAAATAAAAATGCATTAAACAGTATTGCGGTTAAACAAAGTACCCAAGACTCTATTAATAAGCGTTATGCACAATTAAAAGCAACACTGCGACTTGACGATATTACCCGAATGGAGTGTTTTGATATAAGCCACACTATGGGGGAGAACACCGTTGCAAGTTGTGTTGTATTTGACTCACAAGGCCCAAATACAAAAGAGTATAGGCGCTACAACGTAACAGGTATTACAGGTGGCGATGATTATGCTGCAATGGAATTTGCACTTAATAAGCGCTATAACAAGTTAGTAGACGAAGACAAAATTCCAGACGTTATCTTTATTGATGGCGGTAAGGGGCAGTTAGGACGCGCTGAACAGTACTTTTCTAATTGGCCGCACACTAAAATGCCTTTATTAGTCGGTGTTGCAAAAGGAACGAGTCGTAAACCCGGTCTTGAAACACTATTGATTGACGGTGGACGCAAAACCATTCCGATGGATTCAGATGCGCCTGCGCTTCATTTGATTCAGCATATACGTGATGAGTCTCACCGTTTTGCTATTGCAGGGCATCGTAATAAACGACAAAAACAACGTACACAATCACTACTAGAAGAAATAAATGGAGTAGGTTCTAAGCGTCGCCAAACATTATTAAAATATTTAGGGGGCATGCAGGGTGTAAAAGCTGCTAATATAGAACAGTTAAAGAAAGTTCCTGGGATCAGCCCTGACATGGCTGAGAAGATATTTAACCATTTGCATGACAAGGGCTAGCCCTACATGCGAATATAGCAAAAAGACATATCCAAGTAGTTATGTGGAATATTCCAAACACACTCACAACATTTAGACTTTTTCTTATCCCCGTTTTTTTGGTGATATTTTATTTGCCTTATAGCTGGGCTTTTTTTGCTGCCGCCTTTATTTTTTGGCTTGCATCGATCACCGATATATTAGACGGTTATTTGGCAAGAAAGCTTGAGCAATCAACTCCTTTTGGTGCTTTTTTAGATCCTGTTGCTGACAAAGTAATGGTATGTGCTGCACTGGTAGCGTTATCTGATCAGTACCAGTCAATGTATATGACAATACCTGCTCTTATTATAATAAGCCGTGAAATTATCATATCTGCACTTCGTGAATGGATGGCAGAGCAGGGTAAGCGTGGTAATGTAGCTGTATCAAATATGGGTAAAATAAAGACGGCTGCACAAATGTTAGCCATTATCGGTTTGATTTGGCAATATGATACGTGGATGAACTATTTAAGTTTTGGACTACTGTACATTGCGACCTTTTTAACCTTGAGTTCTATGATGCAATATTTACGTGCAGCATGGGGTGAATTGACTAAAAATTAACTCTAAATGTATAATAACGCACCGTTTTAGATAAAAAACAAGCAAACAGTTCAAAACTAGCATTTTTTGTATTGACGCGTTTAATAATCTCTGTAGAATGCGTCCGTGTTGAGAGGGCATAGCCCCCGAGATAAACAAAACGGTAATTAATCAGTTACCTGAATGTTCACATAAATCATCATGTGTTAATTCAAATAATTGATAAATAAAATGCGGTACTAGCTCAGTTGGTAGAGCGCGACCTTGCCAAGGTCGAGGTCACGAGTTCGAGCCTCGTGTACCG